>JAJDDU010000458.1 GCA_029260155.1 Phycisphaerae bacterium
ACACCGACGGCGATGGGCTGCTTGACGGCGAGGATCCCGACCCGTTGACCGCAAACACGAACGGCGCGCCCCCGATCACGGGCAATTGCCCGGAACCGCTGAACGGCGATCCCGACACCGACAACCTCACCAACGCGGACGAATGCGCTCGCGGAACCGATCCCTTCAGCGATGACACCGACTTCGACGGCTTGCGCGATGGGACGGAGGTACTGGTCGTCGGATCAGACCCGCTTGATCCCGATACTGACGGTGACGGACTCAGCGATGGCGAGGAGTTCTTCGACACAGGCACGAATCCGATTCTGTTCGATACCGATGGCGATGGACTCGACGACGGCGACGAACTCAACCTCTTCGGGACGGACCCCTTCAACCCAGATTCCGATGGCGACGGAATCCCCGACGGCGATGATACCGATCCGCTCGACGCAGGTGGCGGCAACGGAACTACTTGCCTCGATCCGCCGATGGGCGACGCGGACAACGATGGGCTGTTGAATGGCGACGAGTGCGCAGCCGGCACTGACCCGTTCGATCCCGACACCGACGGCGACGGATTGTTCGACGGCTCTGACCCGGACCCGTTGATACCGAACAACAGCCCCGGAGGTGGCAACGGCCCTGGAACGGCCTTCCTTGATTCCGACGGCGACGGGTTGGGCGATGACAGAGAGCCCTTCGAGGGAACCGACGTTTTCAACCATGACACCGACTTCGACGGATTGACCGACGGCCAGGAGGTCATCACATTTCTTACGAACCCACTGTCAGCTGACACCGACGGGGACGGCGTTCGCGACTTCGAAGAGCTCTCCTTCGGAGCCGATCCGCTCGTCTTCGGACCAGGCCAGCCGCCGCCGAGCAACGATTCGGATTTTGACGGTCTGACCGACGAAGACGAGATATTCTTCGGAACCAGCGTCACCGATCCGGACACGGACGGCGACATGATGCTGGATGGCGAAGAGGTGTCCTTCTGGGGAACCGATCCGCGCATTCTTGACACGGACGGCGACAGTCTCATGGACGGCGTCGAGGCGTTTATCCTCGGCAGCGACCCGCTGGACCCCTTCGACCCACCCAATCCGTAGCGCAACCAAGTGACGCGGCTACGGAGGGGAGATCAGCTTTCGAGAAGCTGCTTGACGGTCTCTTCGAGACGTGCTCTGCCCGCGAACTCCATGCCGAGCGCGCGGAGCTTCTTCGTATCGATGTTGTGCTTTGGGCCCGTGTTCGTCTTCTGAATCGTGCTTGAACTGCCGGTGATCTCCTTCGCGATTACAGCCACCTCGTGATCGGGAATGTACATGTCGTAGCAGTTGTATGCCTGCCCGGCGATGTCCTTGGCCGTCAGCAAGATCTCGCAGGCCTTGGCAACGTCGCCGGCGTGTACTTCCTTGCCTCCGTGGTCCGAAGCAATCGCTTCCCCGCGTTTGACCGCGTGGACGAGCTCGTACCACTTGCTATCCGCAGTCGGCCGAGCAAGCCCGTAAATGCCCGTCGGCCGAATGGCACAGATGTCGTACTTCTGTCCCAGCCCGTACGCGTGAATGAACTTCTCAATGGCGGCCTTGTGCGCACCGTAGTGGCTGAACGCCCACAACGGGTGGGCTTCGTCGAGCGGGCGGTCTTCAAGAATGACCTCATGCACAGCGCACGTCGAGATGAAAACGAACCGCGGCACACCGGCCCGACGCGCGGATTCAATAAGCCGAATGGTCCCGAGGACGTTCTTGTCCACGAACGCAACGAGATCGCCCTCCCCGCCGCGAAACCTCTTTCCTGGGCGGTACAACGCCGAGTGGATCACCGCGTCGACAGAATCGCAAATGGCGTCTTCGGATTTCGCATCGTTGAGCTCCCCAGGCAGCCACTCGATACGATCGGAATGCGCAAAGCCCTCTCGATCAGAGCCCGTGCGGTACCAGCAACGGCAGTCATGACCACGCTCCGTGAGATGATCGACGATGTAGCGACCGAGAAAACCCGTAGCCCCGGTGACTGCGATATTCATGACGGCGACTCCTCGGGCGTCGGTTTGCAGTGCCCCGACGGAGAACAAACGACTTCCCTCTACTGCGCAATCATCCCGAGCTGCGTAGAATCGAGGAACCAATGCAGCGTCGCAGCCGCCGAGCGCGGCGACAAATCAAGCTGCATGTAGGCAACCGAACCGGTATGAAAAATGAGCACGGGGCGTTTTCGACTTCCCAGCAAGCGGTTCGCCAACGCGGAGAGCGTCGGCTCGTGCCCGCACACACCCAGCGCGCGCAGCTCTGCGTTTTGCCGTATGACCTCCATCGTACCGGCGTCCGAGTTGTCTGGGGCAAGCGCGTCGCAACAGCGAAGCTCGGGCCTGTGGTCCAGGCCCTCGCAGATGATCCGTGCAGTGTGCTCCGCCCGCGGGTAAGGGCTTGCGATCATCGCATTAAGACGCACCCCCATCTTGTTAATCGCAGCAGCAGCAGCGCGAATCTTCTGAACACCCGCAACCGTGAGATCACGGTCCTGATCGCACATCACGCCGTCATTTCCGACGGCCGTCGCTTCCCCATGTCGAATCAGCAGCAATTCCATGCGCCTAGGAATCCCCTGCTTTCTCGAAGTCGTCAAGTGCTATGTCAAAACGCGACACGGAATCGGGCGTCATGATGAACACCTCGTGCGTACCGTCGACCAGCGCGTAGACACTCCCATCCGCATCGCCAGGGCATTTCGTAGCAGAAACCAGCAGCGTGACAGCGTCACCCCCCTCTGTCACGACCGTGAGGGTTTTCTCCGGCCTATCCAGACCATAAGACGCCAGCGAATCGACGGAATAGGCCACGTACCGCTTCAGCTTCAAGTCCTGAAGCTGGATCAGGAGGTTCGTGATTTTCTTGCCGTCAATCGGCAGATCCGGCTCAGCCCCAAAAATCCAGCCGCCATCCGTCTTGTCGAACCGGATCGGGCCGGCCGCGGACGTGACCGTCACCGAAGTAGCCTGCGACTGCTGGAACTTGAGAACTGTCTTGTAGTGAAAGTCAGCCAGAACCGCGTCATGGTCGCCGGCTTTGAGCTCGTAGATCGTCGGCTGATCGGCACGTTTGGCGTAGTAGCTTCGGCCGGACTCCGCCAGATGCAACTCGATCGTCTCGGCCGGCGGCGGCGGCGATTCGTCGTCACTGTCGTCCGTTCTGACAACCGTGGGCCCGTCATACACAATCGTGACCCGAACGGCTGGATCGTCGAGGCGGTATCGCGCCGCGTCCTCGCCCATTTGCGACACAACGCCCTTGGCCGTGAGCGAGGAGAGCGTCGTGACAAGCCTCATCGTCGTCGCGGGATCGGTCGGAAAGACGGCCGTCTTGCCGGCGGATTTCGCGATGAGCATCCAGCGCTCGTCGTTGTTCATCAGCGCGAGCGACTCCGTGCTACGCGTCAGCGTGTCCGGGCGCGACAGATCGATACGCTGGATTCTGCTCGCAGCGACGTTGACAATCTGCCTGTCGAGCAATTCGATCGGCTTGCGACTGAGCGACAACGCGTCGCCGGCGCGTATCTTAGCGATCGAAGCCGACTCGCCCCGCCGCAAATAGTAGACCCGCTTGGCAACATCATCCGTCGGATTACCGACAACGATGCGCTCGGGCTGATCCTCACCGGGGAGCGTAAGAATGACCTCTGTACGCGGGTCGCTCAGTCCGAACTTGGCATCGGACGCATCGGCACCGTCCACGAAATTGAGCGCCTTGAGACCGTCAATCGCTTCAAGGAATTCACTGATCGCCACCCTACCCGCACGGGCTCCGCTCTTCTCAAACGTCCACTGATTCTGAGCATCCTTGATGACCGTTGCGGATTCGCCGCCGGCGCGAAGTTGCACCTTCGTTGCCCCCGCGACCGACGTCGTAAAGATGTCCATCGTCCGCCACTTTTCGAGTTCCGGCGTAAAGCGATCCGCGATCGACTTCGCGATGATAGCCACACCATCGGCCTCGCCCAGCGCGGCGTAGACGGAAGTCGCATTGCCGAGCGGCCCGCGATCCGACACCGCGAACTTAAACTGTGCGGTCTCAGTCTGCACAACAGCCCCAGCCCCGTCCTCACCGGATTCAGACGTAGTCGAATGCTCGGTCG
>JAJDDU010000459.1 GCA_029260155.1 Phycisphaerae bacterium
ACTTGAACACCATTCTGGTGGTAGTCCAAACCTACGAAAATCGGTAAACTCTCCATGTCTGTTGCTCCTCTTAGATGGGAAAATGAACCTACCCGTCTATTATGCGCAGGAGCAACAGACTTTCATCCCCATCTCCGGACACCGCGTCTCGCTGAGGCCGTAAAGGTGATACCCGCAGCCCTCGCAGAGAAGTTCTTCGAGCGGCACCGCGTCGGCCCAGTCGAAGACCAGTGCGCACGCCGAGCACTTCGGCTCTGTTTGCCCGCGAAGGTCTTCACCACAGCGCGCGCACGCCACGTCGAACGGCACTTTGCCCCAGTCCGGTGCATCGGTAGTCGGAGAGATCGGCTGCGACATCACCGCGTCACCGACCACAGAAACACCCACCGTATCGCTATTCATGACCGTACGCATTAGACCACCACACGCGCCGCCGATGGCTTGCTGTTTGGCGGCCGCTCCCGTCTGTCTCCCGCACCTCTTCCAGCAACCACGGATGCAGTCTGCCACAATTCTCCGCGTACGTCACTGATTTTCCAACAATTGAGAGCAGGATACTCGTCCGCTCGATGATCGGATGGGCGAGAACTTCAGTACCGGGGGAGTCTGAATGGGAATTCGCGTTCGCGCAACGCGACGCGCAACGTATGTTGTGACATTTCAGCCGCACAATGCTGCGGAAGCACCGGGTCCGGGGATCGGTCTGCCCTCACTTGAGCTTCAGAGAAGGTCGATTAGGCGATCCTCGGGCGGCGGCGGAAGCGGGCTCATCCACGCGCGAAGTAGTGTCTCGACTTCTCCCCGTGTGGCTTGCGATATCTCGACGCACTCGGCATCGGAAAGTAATACCATCCAACCCTGCATCGTGGATTCGTGGAGGATGAGATTGGCTGCGCTTCGCTTGAACATGTGGAGGTGCCAGCCATCTTGCAACGCACCGGCGCGACGCACGATGACGGCGCCCGGGACGAGGAACAACTGTTGTCGAGACGAAACGCTGCCCCGCGCCCAGAACAAGTTGCCTGCCATCATCATCGCGCCCGCGACAAACATGATCGGTGGACGGCCTTGGTACAGAGAGCTGGCGCCCATCAGCATAAGGGCAGCGGGGAACGCGACGGCGAACTTACCGCCTCGTAGGCGAACGCTTCTCCGCATTCGGCGATTCAACGACTCTTCATCTCCTCGTTCGTCCTCGACGCCGGTAACGTTCTCCGCGAGGCGGTCGAATGTGCTTGCTCCTTCATCGAGCGGTTCGGGGTCGAAAGTCACGCGGATCGGTGCGAGCGGCCAGGGCTCCTCCCTGGCGAACACACGAAAGGTGTGGCCGATTCGACCCCGTCCGACGAGCGCGCGCGTGATCAATTGCAGTCGGCCCGCGTTCGGTTCGCGCTGCTTCTCTCCGAGAAGATGGGGCAGAACTTGTTGGATCGGCAATTGTGACGCTTCGATCGCACGTGCCCTTTCGCGCCGGTCGCGAATGATCCAGCAGGGCGCACCAGGCAACGCTGAAACGCCCAGTACCGAGGCTACAACGATCCAGTACCGCGCGGATTGGGAGACGTCTGGGAACCAGCTATCAACCATCACCATGGACAGCCCGAAAACGACAACAAAAGCCAGCACGCAAGCAGTCCCCGCGACCAAGACAAGCAAGCTGCGCCCGATCAGGCTGTAGCGACGCATCGCGAAGTCTATGATCTCTACGCCGCGGTCGGCGTCAGCGGGAAGTTGGGATTGGACGTTCGCGGTCATTCTGTTGCTAACAACTACATGCGCTCTGACCCCATACGCTCGCCCCTCGTTCGTCGTCTACCAGGGCGCTTCGGCGTTGGGTTGGGGCTGAAGAGTATCTTAGAGGCGCAGCAACGCGCCCAATTCCATAAGCACCGTCATTGTCAGCAAAAATGCGATCACCTGAGTCGTGAGTGCCACCCAAAACGCATGCCGCATGCCAATATAATGCCGGTACCCGCAGCGAATCGACCAGATCACCATGCCGCCGAAGCCCACGCCAAGGATGACTGCGCGCCCCGGAGAAATGGCCTCAAGTAGAAGGACGGTCAGTTCGTGCGCGGGCAACCAATTCTGCGCGCTTTGATAGAAACCGCCCAAGAGCACGTAAGCGACAGCGAACCACGCCATTGCGAGCGGCACGGCGTACGCCCACACACGCACCACGTGCCCCGCCCGCACCTTGCACAGACGCATCGACTGACGAAAGACCATCAGCGCCAGGAAACTCGACACGCACCAGGCGACGGCCGCCGGGATCAGGACAGACATCGCCGGCAGCATGCGTAACATCGCTGGCCAGATTTGCGAGACTCGGAGCGGACCCGGCACCCATCGCCCGCTCGGCGTCTTCACATACTGTGGCCACATCACCCATCCGATGAAGGTCAAACCGATCAGCACCACACAAGCCGTCAACACTACCGACACCAACGCAAGGCCGACCAGCCCCGGCGTCGGTGGACGATCGTGAATATCCACTTGCTGCCACAGTCGCTTCGGGCGAAGCGCAAGACGCATGCTCGTCAAGAATGAGCGTACCGGCCGCGTACGCCAGTGGTACTCGAACGTAGGCCTCTTGCGACGTGCGCGGGCAGCCAGCACCTCTTCCCACGTGAAGTGCTCCCCGCATTCCGGGCATCGCGTCTCGCGCAAACCGCAAAGATGATACCCGCACTCTTCGCAAATCAGTTCTTCCAGCGGGACGGCGTCCGCCCAGTCGAAGACCAGCGCGCAGGCCGAGCATGCCGGTTCTGTCTGTCCGCGTAGGTCTTCACCGCAGCGCGCGCACGCCACGTCGAACGGAACTTTGTCCCAGTCCGGCGCATCGGTAGTCGGGGAGATCGGCTGCGCTATTGCCGCTTCCGCATGCGCCTTGCCAATGACAGAAATGTTCGCCGCATTGTCGCTCACAATACGGTCCATCCCGCGCAACCACACGCAGGCAGTGGGTTCGCGTCAGTTCTTCGCCTCGCTTGAATCTGCGCGCGTGCCACTGCTCTTGAGCTTGCTGTTACCCACAGCCTCGTGGGTTCATCCACGTATGTGGCGGCGCCGCCCTAGGCCCGCCGTTTACGGCGGGTTTGCCGGCACGCCACCTGTCCCCCCTCTTATCGCATCACCCGCCGCCTTCGGCGGCGGGTGATGCGATAAGAGGGGGCATCGTGCGTCGTCGTGTCACCCGGCCTGAAGGCCGGGCCTAGGCGGATGTCGCCTCGGAGACCACAACTCTCAGCGTAGCCCCCAAGCGTTCCGGAATCCCCGGATGGACCATGAATGTGGGCAACAGCAAGCTCAAGAGCAGTGCCCGAGCACCGCAGAGTCTCCACAAGCACTGCTCAAGAGCAGTGGCACACGGCCCGAAACACGTCATGCTGAGCACCTCGCGTCCGCTCGGCGGCGCGCGAGCATCGCCGTCGCAACCAGAAGCAACACCGGCGTCGCGGGCTCTGGGATCCCTCGCACAGTGAACGACTCGCTGCCATCGGCGAGCGGATACGGACCCATACCGCCGCCAAGGATAACCGGCCCCGTGTCCTGCACGGTGGTCCCCACATCGACAGCCGTCACCGCCACGGTCGCCAAGGTCATTGGCATGCTCAGGCATCCGGGAATGAAACCCGCCATCCCCGGGCCGGGCAGGTCATTTGTGACAAAGAAGCAGGGATCCAACTGCGCGTCGAAGGAAAAGTCGCTGACTTCGATGACACCATTGCGAAGAACACCCGGCGACCCGGCGGGCTCGCCTTCAAAAAGGAACCCACCCCCACCGAAGTCCACCTCGCCATCCAGCGGCGTCAGCGAGATCGTGATCATCGAACTCTCGCCGAGATTCAGATCGATGACATCCGGCGTCGACGGATCCCTGTCAATGTCGCTCACGTAGGAAATGAGCACCTCTCCCCGCGCCGCCACCGACAACAGACTGACCAGCAAGCACATACCAAACGACTCAGCGATTCTCGAATGCAACATCTCTCGATTCTCCTGTACCGCCGACCGCTCTCTCAAGACTACCCGAGACGCAAAGCGTCATGCTAAGCGTCCGCTCGGCGCCGCGCGAGCATCGCCGTCGCAACTAGAAGCAACACCGCCGTCGCGGGCTCTGGAATGAGGACGGTGAACGAGTCGCTTCCCTCGGCCAGGGTAAATGGAAGCACGTTACCATCGACGAAGTTGAGGGGACCCGTGTTCTGGACGATAAATCCACCTCCCGAAGTTGCAAGCGTAAACGTCGCCACCGTCACGGGGAAAGGCAGAGCGGCCCCCGGAAAGAACGCGGCTCCCTCCGGGTTGGGCAGACTGTTGCTCGTAAACCAACTGTTCGGATCCTGCATGGCGTCCGCGAACATGAAGTCGGTCATT
>JAJDDU010000460.1 GCA_029260155.1 Phycisphaerae bacterium
CGTCGTGTCTTCATTCGTGGCGAAGGTGTCGGCCGCAGCCACCGGCGCGTCGTTCACCGGGTTTACGCCAATCTCGACGGTGGCCGTGCTCGTGCCGCCGTTGCCGTCGGATACCGTGTATGTAAAGCTCGTGTCGGCGGCGGTCGTTCCATTGAAGTTCGCGCTCGGGGTGTAGGAAAACGTGCCATCGCCGTTGTAGACAACGGTGCCGCCGTCTGTTGGCTGAGTAAAGCTATCGACAACCAACGTGTCACCGTCGATGTCGGAGTCGTTGGCCAGGACGTTGCCTGTCGTCACGGCGCCGTCCTCATTCACGTACGCCTGGTCCTTCTTCGTTTCAGGACCGTCGTTCACCGAGTCGACGGTGACGTTTACTGTGGCCGTACCCGTCAGACCCTTGCCGTCACCGACTGTGTAGGTGAACGAATCCCCTCCGTTGTAGTTGAGATCGGGCGTATAGGTAAACGTCCCATCGCCGTTGTAGGCGACCGTGCCGTTGCTCGGTTGAGTGAAACTGTAGACTGCAATTGTATCGCCGTCATACTCGCTGTCGTTCGCCAGGAGATTGCCCGTTGTGACGGACATGTCTTCGTTGGTGACGACCGTGTCATTTGTGGGGTCGGGTGCATCGGCAACCGCGGCGACTGTAACGTCGACGGCGGCCGAACCGGCCGACCAAACGTCCCCGTCGTTCGTGCTGAAGGTGAAACTGGTCGAACCGTTCCAATGTGCGTCCGGTTGGAAGACCAGATCGCCGTTGTCGATCTGAGCTTGCGTAATCGTATCGCCCGCACTGATCGCCACGCCGTTGAGCTTGAGCGTTGCATTGGCGGGAAGGGTATCGACGCGATACTGCTCCACAGCGTCGCCGGCATCGATGTCCGCGCCTGTCAAGGTGATCGTCGCTGTGTTGTCCTCGTTGACTGAGATGGTTCCCGCTGTGGCTGTCGGGGCGTCGTTGACGGCGTCCACTGTGATGCCGAACGTCGCGGTTCCGGATGACCAAGCCTCACCGTCAGTCGTGCTGAAGGTGAAGTCTGTTGAGCCGTTCCAATTGGCGTTGGGCTCAAACGTCAAAGCGCCGGCGTCGATTTGGACCTGCGTCACTGTGTCGCTCGCGGTGATCGCCACTCCGTTGAGTTTCAGCGTGCCGTTTGCCGGTAGGGTGTCGACGCGGTAGCTCTCTACGGTGTCGCCAGCGTCGATGTCGGTCCCGGAAAGCGTTACCGCCGTGGCCGAAGCGTCCTCGTTGACGGTCATGGTTCCTGCCGTGGCCGTTGGGGCGTCGTTCGCGGCGTTCACGGTGATGCTGAACGTCGCGGTTCCGGCTGACCAAGCCTCACCGTCATTGGTGCTGAAGGTGAAGTTGGTCGCACCATTGAAGTCGGCAGTCGGCTCAAACGTTAGATTGTTGGCGTCGATCTGTGCCTGAGTGATCGTGTCGCCGGCGGTGACGGCCACGCCGTTCAGTTTCAGCGTGCCGTTTGCCGGGAGAGTATCGACGCGATAGCTTTCGACGCTGTCACCGGCGTCGATGTCAGTTCCGGAGAGCGTGACTGCGGTGGCCGCCGCATCCTCGGTGACGGTCAGGCTTCCCGCCGTAGCCGTTGGGGCGTCATTCGTCGGACTCACTGTGACCGCGACCGTTCCGGTGTGCGTGCCGCCGTTGCCGTCATCGATGGTGTAGTTGAACGAGTCGGAGCCGCTGAAGTTGGCGTTCGGCGTGTAATTGAAAGTGCCGTCGCCGTTGTTCACTACCGAACCGTTGGAGCCCTGTGTGAAACCCGTGATGCTCAGGGTATCGCTGTTGGCGTCCGTGTCGTTGGCGAGGACGTTTCCCGTGGTGACGGCCGTGTCCTCATTTGTCGAAGCTGCGTCAGGAGCCGCCACCGGCGCCGTGTTCGGGGCGGCGACGGTCACCGTGATGGTCGCCGTGTCAGTACCCCCATTTCCGTCGTCGACGGTATAGGTGAACGTGTCGGTTCCGGTGTAGCTGGCGTTCGGCGTGTATGTAAAAGTGCCGTCGCCGTTGTCGGCGACCGTTCCGTTGGACCCTTGTGTGAATCCGGTGATGCTCAGCGGATCGCTGTTCGCGTCCGTGTCGTTGGCCAAGACGTTTCCGGTGGTGACGGCCGTGTCAACCGCCGTCGTCGCCGTGTCATCAATCGCGTCCGGCGATGCGTTGCCCGGCGTGTTGACCGTGACGGCGACCGTCGCGGTGTCCGTGCCGCCATTTCCGTCGTCAATCGTATACGTGAACGAGTCGTTTCCGGTATAGCTGGCGTTTGGCGTGTAGGTGAATGTGCCGTCGCCGTTGTTGACGACCGTTCCGTTGGTTCCTTGCGTGAATCCTGTGATGCTCAGCGAATCGCTGTTGGCGTCCGTGTCGTTGGCCAGGACGTTTCCGGTGGTGACGGCTGTGTCGACCGCGGTCGACGCTGAATCATCAACCGCGTCCGGTGCTGCGTTGCCCGGCGCGTTGACCGTAACGGCGACCGTCGCCGTGTCCGTGCCGCCATTGCCGTCATCGACCGTGTAGGTGAAACTATCGTTTCCGGTGTAGCTGGCGTTCGGGGTGTAGGTGAACGTGCCGTCACCGTTGTCGGCGACCGTTCCGTTGGTTCCTTGCGTGAATCCTGTGATGCTCAGGGTATCGCTGTCCGCGTCGGTATCGTTGGCCAAGACGTTGCCAGTCGTGACGGCCGTGTCAACCGGCGTCGTCGCAGCGTCATCCACCGCGTCCGGTGCGGCGTTCACCCCGAGATCGCCTGGGTCGTACGTGCCGTCGGCTGTGACGATGCTCTCGATCTGAGTGTAATTGACGGTAAATGACTCACCAGCCCCCAGATCGACGGTGATCGCCGAGCCGTCGTCGTTCAGCTTGTCATTGGTGTGGGGGGATAGATCGATCGTGTCGTCGCCGGTTCCGCCGACGACGGTGATCACGTCGCCGTTTTGCGCTCCGGTGAAACGGAAGGTGTCGTTGTGCTGCCCCCCGTCCAGGGTATCGGTACCGCCGCCGCTGACCAGAATGTCGTCGCCCAGCC
>JAJDDU010000047.1 GCA_029260155.1 Phycisphaerae bacterium
GTGTTCTTCATCATGGTGAGCTTGCCCGCGACCGCGCAGCCGAGTGTGAAGCTGTGGCAGCTCGCAATGCCGATGGCATGCTGCATCTTCTGCCAATCGAGGCCGATCATCTTGCCGGCGACGACGGGCGTTGCGTAGGCCATAAGCGTCGCATGATGCCAGCCGCGTTCGCGGATGCCCGGAACAGCCACGTGACAGAGTCGCATGGTGATCTCGTAGCCCAGCACAGTGCCGAGGATGAGATCCTTGCCGGACATGTGTTTCCACTCGGCGATGGCCATCGGTGCGGAGAGCAGGTCGGACGGGTGCGATGGATCCTGCTTCCAGTAGATGTCGTTGTAGTCCATGGCCCGGGTCATGAGGGCGTTGAGCATGGAGGCTGCGACGGGGTTCATCTTGTCGCCGGCACCGACGACGGTGCACGGTCCGTCTCCGCCCATCTCACGCGTGTACTCCAGGAACATCTTGACGTCATGAACTTGGGAACCGCCCAGCGCGCAGCCGATCGTGTCATATAGAAAACGCTTCGCAGCGTCGATGGCGTCGGGGGTGAGGTTTTCGTACTTGAAGTCGCACGCCCAGCGGGCGATTTTTTCGGTGATCGTTGGCACTGTTCGCTCCTAGGAAAGCTGTCAGTTATTTCTTCCCCAACGCACAAGCGGCGTCGAAGTCAATAAAATCCGCGTGGTGAAAAATAATCGATTCGATCGTCCGCTGCACGTGGTCGCCCTCTTTCGAGTGCGTGGCGACCATGTGCATGACTTCGTCGGGCAGGCCGTGCTTCCAGCACATGCCGACGCCGCTGAACGGGTGTCGCAGCATGTCACCGCGATGGCCTTTGACGATCTTGCCGTCCTTCTTGGCGAACTCGATCGGCTTGCCGACGTCAGCCAGCAGCGAGCCGGCGATCAGGTGGTCGTGGTTGACCGGCATGCGATCACCCCAGATGCCGTTGAGCACCTTCTCGATGGCGACGCACATTTGGCAGCAGGAGCGCACGTGCTCGATGAACTGCATCTCGATGTCACCTGCCAGCAGGGTGAAGGGGATATCGAGCAGCTCTTTCGGTTGCCAGCCGCCTGTGGTGATCGCGTCCTCCCAGACGTCGATGACTTTTTCGCGCAGGTCCGCGTCGCGGATTTCCTGCAACTCGGGGAATAGTTCTTTGATTTCGTCGCGCATGTTCTTAGCTTTCTCACTACGTGGAATGTGATTTCCTTACTTCGCCATGGTCGCGATCTGCTCTTTGATTAGCGATTCGAACCCGCGTTTGACGACCAACTCTTGAGCGACCTCACCGAGCGGGGCGAAGGAGTATGTCTTACCCTGACACTCGATCTGACCGCACGTGAAGTCGACGCGCACATCGCGGCCGGTGCGAATCGTCGCGTCGGCATCGCTCGCGTGGGCGGCCTTGAGGTCGTCCACAAGCTGCGGGCACTCGATCACGATGTAGCCATTGTTGAACGCGTTACGCTTGTATGTTTGCGAATACGATCCGGCGATGACCATTTGCAAGCCGCGGTACTTGAGTGCGGTGGCAGCCTGCTCTCGCGAGGAGCCGGAACCGAAGTTGTACCCGCCTATTAGGATGTCCCCGGTTTGAACGATCTCCTGAAACTTCGGGTCGTAGTTGAGCATGGCGGCAGCGCCCATTTCCTCGGGCGACAGGTCCTCGCGATAAGTGAACTCCTTGCCGTAAATGCCGTCCGTGTTTAGGTTGTCTTTGGGCACCCAGAGCAATTCGCCGTCGATGGCCTCGGGGAAACCGTCGAGTATGCTCACCCGAGGCGCCTCGCCCGCCGAGCGGTCAGTCACACGCATCGAACTGCCATCCGCCACCGCCAGGCGCAACTGATCGGCGGCGATTGAACTGCGCGACGGCGCCGCGATCTTCCCCTCAACGGCAGACGCCGCGACGACCGCAGGGCTGGCCAAGTAGACGAACGCGCCACGCGAGCCCATCCTGCCATCGAAATTGCGATTGGTGGCAGAAATACCGACCTCGCCGTCTTCGAGCAGGCCTTGCCCCAATCCAATGCACGCGCCGCAACCCGGCGGCAGCGTGATGGCGCCGGCATCGAGCAACGACTGCCAGTAGCCTCGCTCCTTGGCCTGCGCCTGGATCTCATCCGAAGCGGCAGCGATGTAAAAACTGACGCCCTCGTGAACGCGCTTCCCGTCGATGACGGCCGCCGCAGCCTCAAAATCCTGCAAGCGACCATTCACGCAACTCATCAGGAAGGCCTTGTCGATCTTGACGTTTTTGTCTTCGATCTCCGGCAGCGGCGTGATCGTCTTGACCTCGTTGGGACCCGCGACGAACGGAGTGATCGTCGACAGGTCGATTTCCAGCTCTTTGGCGTACACCGCATCGGCGTCCGCCGCCAGGACGTTCGCGTCGATCTCGGCGACCCGTTCAGCCGTCAATCGCGGGGCGTTATCGCCGCGTGATTGAAAGGCCTTGGCCCGCGTGAGGAGGAAGTAGCGCGTCTTCTCGTCGTACGGAAACACGCCGGCGAGCGCCCCCCACTCCGTGGTCATGTTGGAGATGGTCAAGCGTTCTTCAATATCGAGCGACGCAACACCCGGCCCGCGGAATTCCAGACAGCAGTTGAGAACTTCGTCGTGGTTAAACACGCCGATGAGCGCAATAATCACATCCTTGCCGCTGACGCCGGGTTGAAGTTTGCCAGTCAGATTAACGCGCACGACGTCGGGCACCTGCCACCACGTTCGCCCCGTCGCCCAGATCGCGGCTGCGTCCGTACGAACGACCGGAGTTCCCAACGCGCCGAGCGCGCCGTAGATATTCGAGTGAGAATCCGACCCCACGACCAGTGTCCCTGGCTGAACGAAGCCCTCCTCAACCATCACCTGATGCGAGATGCCGCGACCAGCCGGAAAGAATGCGACACCCTGCTCCTTCGCAAAAGCCTCGATCTTCGCATACTTTGCGAGATTCGATTCAGACTTGTTCTGAATGTCGTGATCGAGGGCAAAGACCGGCTGATTCGGATCAGAGATCCGCGTCGCCCCCATACTCTCGAACTTCGGGATAACGGCGGCTGTGTTGTCATGTGTCATCACATGCGCAGGCCGAACCGTGAGAAAGTCCCCCGAACGAACGACCGTGCCGTCGGCCAGCCCGACAGCGAACCGTTGTGCAATCTTCTCAACCAATGTTTGAGCCATTAGTCTGCTCCAACTGTGGCGGCCTGCCCCCGTGCCGGCCGTCTGCATACATCTGGCACGCGCTACCATTGGTACGTCCGCCACGGGGGGCGGACGCTACGAATACCCGGACGCTACCCAATCTTCGCGATGACGGCGTCGGTCATCTGCGTCGTACTCGCGGCGCCGTTTTCCAGAACATCCTGCCGGCCGGTCATGCGCATCATGTCGTAACACCGCACCTTGCCCTCAGCGATGACAGCCGCCACGGCTTTGCGGATGCAGTCGGACTTATCCGTCTCGCCAATGTGGTCCAGCATCATGCACGCAGTGAGAATCATGGCAATCGGATTCACGATCGATGGCGACAGCTCTTCGTACTTGGGGGCAGATCCGTGCGTCGGCTCGAACACCGCGACCTCAAGCCCGATGTTGGCGCTGCAGGCAAACCCAAGCCCGCCCACAAGCCCCGCGAAACCATCTGAAACAATATCACCGAACATATTACCCGAAACCATGACACCGTAATCTTCCGGGTTCTTGGGCATCCACATCATCTGGGCGTCGATGTTCGTTTCCCACAACGCGATGCCGGGATAGTCTTTGGCAATCGCGTGAGCTTCCGCCCGCATCATGCCGGACGTTTCACGAATGACGTTCGGCTTCTCGCAGACCGTCACCGACTTGTAGCCAAACTTCTTCGCGTAGGCGAAGGCCTCACCCACGATGCGCCGGCATGCAGCGCGCGTGTAGATGCGGGTCGAGACGGCCAAGTCCTCGCCAGGGCAACTCTTGAAGCGGGCCATCTTCGGATGAGTCTCAAGCGCGGTCCGCACCTGCTCCGGCGGGTCGGTCCATTCCACACCGCCATACAGACCCTCGGTGTTCTGCCGGAAAATCACCGCATCGACGGCTGGCTCTTCAAACCCATCGCCCTTGCGACGGATGAAATTCAGCGGGTTACCCGCGAACGAACGGCACGGACGAATCGAAACGTCCAAACCGAAATGCTGTCGCAGGCCCACAATCGGACTACTGTAGACGTAGCCCTTGTCCCGCAGCGCGGGTGACAGTTCCGCCGCCGCCTGGTCCTTGGGCTTTGAGGTGATCGCGCCAAAGAGGGAAAGCTTGTGCTGCTCCAAGAGCTTGATCGTGCGTTCCGGCAGCGCATTGCCCTCGTTGATCCAAAACTCCCAGCCGATATCCGCGTGTACATAGTCCGCCTCGAAGCCGGCTGCTCCGAGCACGCGAATCGCCTCGGGCAACACGACTTTGCCAATCCCGTCCCCCGGCATCGACACAATCGTCCGTTTCGCCATCTGATTACTCCTTCGCCTCAGGTGCCACGACAAGCGACGGCCGCAAACGTGCGAGCCCGCCGCCAACCACTGATTCGCGGCAGAGCATAGCGACTCGGACGGCGGTCTGTCGAGACGCAATGCCCCCCCGCTGCTCAGGCGCGGTAGGCGTCCATCGCCGCACCAAGTCGTGACAGCCCCTCCGCAAGCGTGTCCGGCGAATCGCCGAATCCGACTCGAACGTGGTCGTCGTCGCCGAAGAAGGTCCCGGGCACGACCTGAGTGTCATACGCCTGACGCAGCCAGCGACAAAACGGGTCGGCTGCAACTCCCCGTGGCAGCTTCAGATACGAGAACATCGCTCCGTCGTTGCCGCTGTCGTGGAGGTCTTGACGCGTCGCCAACCAGCGGGAGAATACGGTGTATTGGTGCCTGTGTATGGCACCCGTTCGCGCCTCGAAGCGTTCGATGTCGCGAAGCACGCGGACGGCCACGTGCGCCGACGGCGCCGGGAGATCGACGCATAGATGATCGAAAACGCCGCGGGCACGTTCGATCAGAGCAGCCGAGCCGATGAGCCATCCAGCCCGAACGCCGCCGAAGCCGTAGACTTTGGTCAGTGAGTTGGTCGCGATGACGTGCGGTCCAAGGGTAGCGGCTGTTTCGCGCGCAACACCGCAGTTGATGTGGGCGAAATCGCGATAGACTTCATCCACCAGGAGTGTGGCCGAATGCCGTTCGCACAACGCAGCAACCTGCCGCAGTTCGTCACGAGGACAGAGGCAACCACTCGGGTTGTGAAGGTCGCTCAGTACGACGACGCGCGCACCCTGCTGCAGAGCGCGGTCAATCTCGTCAACAGTGGGCGCATAACGTCGGGACCGATCACGCGAAAACCGGATCAACTCCAAATCCAACATCTCGCCTATCCGCATCAGCGGCTCATAGGCGGGGTATTCCACCGCGATACGCTGCCCGCGCTCAGTCGCAGAGGCCAGCGCGACAAAGTTGGCGGAACTCGTGCCCGTCACCGGGAGCACGTGCGCGGTCGCAACGCCGTACCGTTCGGCGATCAGCTCAAGCAATTCCGGGTGGCCGTAAGCGCCCTGCACGGCCAGCGACATCGCCTCGCCGCTCAAGTCGAACTCTTCGGGCGAGACCGGCATTACGCCGGAGACCGTGAGTTCGTAGCGCGCGGGCGCGTGGGTCTTGGCCCAACGAAGATAGTCGATTGTCCTGATCGGCATGATGAAGAGGTTTCTAATTGGCCGACCGATTCCTTGCAAGCAATACGCCGTCGGAGGCCTGCCTCCCGCACACGCCTGCGTCGCGCACTCGGTGGCAAGAGCGGGATTGAACAACGATAAAGGAGTAGCCACATGGCGATACAATCACTCAAGCGTTCGGATTTTACAGAAACCTACGCCGTCCACGCCGGTCTGCGTGCGGCGATGAAATCAAAGCTCTTCGTCGGTGACTCCGAGACGACGAAGGCCGCCGAGAAGCTGCTCAGGTACCTCGAGAGCGAGAAGTCCATCTACGGTCGGCAGTGCAAGATGATCAAGCTCATGCAAAAGGGAGGGACAATCACCCAGCTGCGCGCCGGGCTCAATTGCTCGCGCCGGACGATCTTCCGATACTTCCTGGAATTGGAGGCAGCCAACGTCGACATCGAGCTAAAGGGGGCCAAGTACCACGTGTCCAGTGGGCTCTTGAAGCTTGTTTCCTGATCGCGGACCCGCCCGCGAAAACGCTGCCCTCGCAAGCGCCCGAATACTCGCCCGGTTTCGTCGAATACCCTGCCGGAGTTCGGTGGCTGCACCCAAGGCCCGCAGTCACACTCTTGTCAGGAGGTCGTGATCGTGAAATCTGTGGGAATCGCCTACGTACTCTGGTTTTTCTTCGGCGTGTTCGGTGTCCACCGATTCTACTGCGGGCGTGTCGGTACCGGGATTCTGTGGTTTCTGACCGCAGGGCTTCTCGGGATCGGCTGGCTCGTTGACATGTTCCTGATTCCGGCGATGGTCCGCGAGTGTGATCGCGAATTCCTGTTGTTCCAACATTCGTCCGCCGTTCCGCGCAGCGGGATGCCGCCGCCGGGTCTCCCTGTCGCAGAAACGCCCCGCCGACATCGTGTGGTGTTCTGCACACGCTGCGGCAGCGCGATGCAAGTCCCCGCCGAATCGACCGGTTCCGCATACGCCTGCCCGGCATGCGGCACGGTTCTCCGTATCCCCGCCGAAGCTTGAGCACGCCTGCCTGCACCGCGAAAATGTCAATCCAGCCCTTCGGGGCCTAAGGTACTCTGCCCACATTCTTGGCACACAAGTAACTGCAAAATAGTAAGTTATGTCGCCCCATGCTGAGAGACCCGGCAGCCGGTGAGTTTTGCATGCCACCGCCCGCAAAAACTCGGGCCGAGGGCTTGACACAGGTTGTGGTTTTGTCATCTTTCCGCCCGGAAAGGTGCGATACAAACGCCACGGTACACTGGTGGCGGCGTGGTACGAAAGGAGTTGGGTATGGTCAAGGCCATTCAGCCTTCTTGCATGGTGGAACGTGATGAAGACGCCGACGCGCCGGAATGCGATCTCGGAGTGATTCAGGTCGAACCGACGTGTGCCGCTGATCCGGACGACTTCGACTTCGACTACGACGTTATCGAGGACGACGATGAGGACGATGACGCCGAATTCGATGAAGAAGATGACGACGATGATGACGACATCGAGTCCGTCGATCTCAGCGATGATGAGGAGTGACGTCCGCCGGTGCGTTACGCCGAACGCGCTAATCAGCGCGTGGACGTAAGCTGTCCAAAGTTACGCGGTGTCGCAACATGACATCCCCCCGAGCACCGCGAATCTCGAAGCATATCTCTGGAACGGGCGGATCCCAATCGATGCTGATCAGCCCGAAATTGTCCGACCACAGCTTTTCGCCCACGCGGTGCCGATTGGGCTCGTCGTACGCGCGCAGCAGCGCACAGTTCAGACCGCTGGAGGTTAGATCGTAGAGCGGGTAGCCAACGCCGGCATCGATGACGGATAGCTCTGCGGCATGACGATCGCCGCTAATGAACACCACGCCTTCAGCCTCGCTCTCGCGGATAAGATCAAACAACCGCGTCCGCTCGTGCGGCAGATTCATCCATTTTTCCCAACCGTGGTCCTCAGCCACTACCTGAATGCCGGACGCGATGATCCGCAGTCCAGCCGGCTCGCGGAGGCGCGCAGCCAGCCATCGCCACTGATCATCGCCCAACATGGTGACGCTCATGTCTGCGCCGACGACGTACGGACCGCCGCCGAACTCCGCGCTGTCGCGTCGCGTCAGCGGTCCTCGGAAATAGCGCGTGTCGAGTAAGATTACTTGCACCCGCCGCTCGGGTGGGCCAAAAGTCTCCGCGTAGTACAGCCCAGACCGCGTCCTGCGCACCGAATCGGCCGGCTCATCAAACGCGTCCAAGAACACCCGTTGTGCCTGATCGCGCATCACGTGGTCCGCCCCGCCATCGTCCAGCCCGTAGTCGTGGTCGTCCCAGACAGCAAGGAGCCGGCACGCACCACGCAGCCGGTGATAGCTGGGAACCGCCGCCTGCGTTTCATGAGCCGTCCGCATCGCATCCGGGTCATCCGATTCGGCATAGATCGCATCGCCGATGAACAGGAACAGCTCGGGGTCCGCCGCCGTTACCGCCTTCCAGATCGGCTGAGGCCTGTCCTGCTTGACGCACGAACCGAAAGCGATCCTCCGCAGCGGCGGACTCGGCGCGACACACCCGCCCACTACCCCACAAACCGCCAATAGCCACACGCCCGCCCAGAGCTTGGTACGCAAGTTCATCGGGTTCGGGGTAACCCCTTTCTTGCGTTTGTCAACAACTCCCGTCCGACTTGCGTCCGCGGCAGCGTATTCGGTACACTCCTGCCTCTACTGGCCAAAGAAAGCGAGGGTCGATGATGATTGCAAATGCGTTCCTGACATGCGTGTTCCTCTGTACCAACAATGCCGATCCGGCGATGGCGCACCAGCGACTGGAGAAAATGCTCGCAGACGGCGATACCGCGTGGATCGCGCAGGTGTTCCGCCGCTACCCCGACGGCGTACTCGGCTTCGTCGATCACTACCTTGAGGGCGGTCTGAAAATGATTGAAGAGGGTGGCCCCTCAGAAGCCGCCACCCAGTCGTTCCGAACCGGGTTGGAATTCGCCAAGCTCGCCAACGAAGCCTTCAACGAAGTCATTTTCGTGGACTACGCTGCCGGTTTCGGAAGTTGGAGTCCCGACGAACAAAAACGCTTCCGCCAAGGTCAGGCTGCGTTCGGCGACGGGCGCAAGGTCAAGAACAATCCCGCCGAGGCGCTCGCGCACTACGAAAAATCTCTCTCCTTCGCCGAGCCGCTCGGCGACCACTGGGGCATGGCCATGGCCTACGCGCAGATCGCCGAGTGCCACATGCAAACCGGAGACTTCGCCGCCGCGAAAGCTGCCGGCATGAAGGCGGCTGAACTGAACGGCAGACTGCGGCTACGCATGTCGCACATCAAGGCCCGACTCATCTGCGGAAAAGCCCACGAAAAACTCGGCAAGCCCTCCGCAGGCAGAGGCCACCTGCGTACCGCCTGGGAGTCACTACGCGACAGCGACGGCGACGCGCTCCGCGAAGAAGTCCGCGAAGCATATTGCGTCGCCATGGAAGCTGCCGGCAACACCCAGCTCGCTGCCGAACTCCGCGCCGCCGCGAGACCCGAAAAGAAGGACTGACGCTACACCCAACGCCCAAGGAAGCCCCACGACGCAATTCCCGCGTTAGATCGGCACGGCACGGTGTGACCGCCCACGTAGAAGGACCACGCCACCGCCGACCACGATCATCGTCAAGGCAAGCTTCGTCGCGAGGGACATCGCCGGAACCGGCAGGAACGCGGTGGCATTTACCCGGATGCCCCACTCGCCATTACGCGCCGGACCGAAGTTGAAATTGCACTCAGCCTCGTCCTGGAACTGGGCTGTGTGCAGGACGACTGAGAGCGCCGGCACTGCGGTATTGGTCAGCGGATTCGTCGTTGGAGTGCCTCCATTTGTATCGACGCGGAACCGCCCCTTGACCTCACTGTTGATCGCGATCGGCGTACCGCCGAAGAAGCGGTAGAGCAAGTGGCCATTGCCGTCAGGGCCGGCGCACAGCTCGGTACTCCACCCCGTCGGGGGCGTCATGGTCGAACACGTCTGCGCGCCGTCGCCCGCCTCCACGTCAATAAAGAACTCGCCGACGGCGATCGGCGTTTCTCCCGGAATAGTGGGATTCACGTTCTTCAACGTCCACAGAAACTCACCACAGCCGTCGGGGCCGTATTCGACGGTTTGCGTCGTGAGGGATGGCGGAATCGTGAGCGTCGGCTCTGGCCGGAATCCGTAGACTGACTGAAACGCGATGGCATAGGTCTGCCCGCTCGGAATGTTGGCCTCGGTCTGCATGCCCATGAAGGCCTCGAAATTCGTTTGCGGTGTGATGCCCGGCACGTTGTACCCGACACCGGGAATGAAGTTCTTCCAGCAATTCGGCACGCCGAAGTTGTCCCAGACCTGCACGTCGGTCCCGACATTGTGCGTCGGGCAATTCCCGCCCGGAAAATCGGTGTTTCCCGGAGGCGCCGGTAGGTTGTTCTCACCCTTACCGACGTAGTAAACGTAGTTACTCACCCCGCCGTCGGTCGCGGTCGTGAGAGGGTCCTTCTCCATGTCTTCGCGTGTTCGAATGACCAAGGCGGCCGTGGTCAACTCTCGGTCCTGCGCATAGATCTGCGGCCGACCAAGTTCGGCAAAATCGACGCCCGGCAAGTCGTCGCGGGCAGCCGGTGCTCCGACGCCGCCGCCCCAGGGCATGTCCTGATCTGTGTGCCGATTCATGATCAAGTTGATGCCAGGCCCGTTGTTGGTAATTGCATATTCCTGCTCAAGCTGCGCCCTGGCTTCGCTCGCGGGACCGGGCGTCAGCAAACTGACACTCTGCGTGAGCGCCACAGTGAAATCAACGCCGCTTCCAGTGCAGCGGAACAAGCTGCTCGTGGACGTCGGCAGATTGGTGGTGGAATTCGCCACCACGACCTGGCAATCAAGAGTCGGATCCGGGTACGTCGCCAGGATTCCCGCATGCGTAGAAGCGGCGACACGATGCGTACCATCTCCCACACCGCTGGGGTCCACGAAGAAGTAGATTACATTCGAAAACGTAGCGAACCGCTCGGGCAACTGGCCTTCCACCGGATCGGGGCTGGGGTCGAAGAAATCCACCCACTCCGGACCGTTCTGAAAGGCGTCACCGTACGTACCGAACTCGTCAAGAGTGATGCTAAGATGTCCGTCACCGGCGACGCCATTGTCCAGTGTGACTTCGGCGGCGCCCGATTTCGGAGTAAAGAAGAACTGCGAACACATCGCTGCAACAATTGACAAAACTATGGCGGGATCGGCCACTCTTTTTCGCGGGAGACAATTCATCAGTACAGTTCCTCTTGCTTCTACATTCACACGAAACGCACACGCCCCCGTACGCCAAGTCGTAAGTGGGAGCATCTTCATGAACACTGGCTACCCTCGGAAGCAAGAGGTGTGCCAAACGCCGGCTTCACGCTGCGGAGTGCCCCGCGCGCGAATTCAACATCCGCGCACGGACAGACATGCGATGTTCGGTCGGGTTTTGTCTGGTCAATTGAGAGAACTGGTTCGCGCGCTGCACCGCGATGTGCAATCATCGGGCGCCGGTGTGTCTGGATACTGGACAGCCGTGTTCATCGATCGTGCGCGGCGGAAGCGTTGGATCCCGCCACAGTTTACTTCTCGCGATTGTAAACCGCCTGAATCAAGACCAGCTTGAGTTCCTCCATGTTCCGGCGAACGTTGGCGGCGCGCTTCGGAAAGTCAGGTCCCGAGATGGTCGACAAACCAACACGCGGCGGGGCGCCGGCGGAATGAAGGACATCGCTCTTCATCGCCGAAAACCACTCAATGGCCAGGGCAGTCACGTCCCGCCGAGCTACTTCGACGAATCCCTTCTCGCACAGCGCGTCACACATCTCATTGACCGTGACGACAAAGCTCAGCGATTCGTCCGTCGCCCAGGGCAGCGGAAAATGAAGCGCCGCCCTGTTCGGTCCCGCACAAATCTCGTAGATAACCAATCGGCCGTCGGGTTTTAGGATGCGTCGCACTTCCGCAAACATGGCCGCCTTGTCCTCAACGTTCATGGACATGTGCTGCATCCACGCAACGTCGAACGAGGCGTCGTCCACCGGGATCTTCTGCGCGTCGCCCACGCGGAAAGAAACCGACTCGCCGAGTCCCACGCGGGCAGTCAACATATCAGCCGCAAGACAAAACTCTTCCGTTAGATCGACCCCGGTGACGACACATCCGAACTCAGCCGCGAGCGTCCGCGCAGGTCCGCCGACCCCGCATCCCAAGTCCAGCACGTGCATCCCGGACTCCAAGTGGGCAAGGCCAGCCAGTTCGCGCGTTGCGCCGACGCCCCCGATGTGGAATTGGTCCAGCGCTTCAAGATCCTCGCGCGTCAGAGCGTCGACGTCTTTGCCGGCATCTCGCAATGCCGCGAGTATGCTCTCAGAAACGTCGCGCCGGCCGTAATGCTCGTTGATGGATTCTTCGTATTGGGACATCGTTGCGCCTCTTTTGGTTCTTACAGTTGTCGGTCCAGCCGCCGGTAGTGGATGGCCTCGCTGAGATGGTCGGGGTGGATAGCGTCCGCATCGGCGAGATCCGCAATGGTGCGGGCGATACGCAGCACCTTGTCGTGGGCCCGCGCGGAGAGGCCCAACTCGGTCATCGCGTGGCGGAGAAGCACCTCACAAGGCTCATCGAGCTTGCAATGCCCGCGAACGTCGCGGGCGCTCATGCGAGCATTGGTCGTGGTGCTGCCATCGCCGAAACGCTGTCGCTGCCTGTCACGCGCAGCCTCCACGTCGGCGCGCATGGCCTCGCTGCCCAGGCCTGGTCGCTCGCTGCGTAACTCGCGGTAGGCAACCGCGGGCACCTCGACGTGGATGTCGATGCGGTCGATGAGCGGACCGCTGACGCGCGCGAGATAGCGTTCGATCTGCGGTACCGAACATTTGCACGGACGTCGCGGGTCCGTGAAATATCCGCACGGACACGGGTTCATGGCTGCCACCAGCATGAACTGCGCGGGAAAACGAACCGTCGCGTTGGCACGGGCGATGGTAATGTGCCCGTCTTCCATCGGCTGGCGAAGTGTTTCGAGAATCGCACGCGGAAACTCCGGAAACTCATCGAGAAACAGCACGCCGTGATGGGCCAGTGAGACCTCGCCCGGATGGGGGTTGCTGCCTCCGCCAACCAACGCGGGCCCGCTCGCGGAGTGGTGCAAGGAGCGCACCGGACGAGTGCCCATGAGTGACACTCCAGCAGGGAGTGCTCCGGCGACGGAGTAGATTTGCGTGGTTTCCAGCGACTCAGCCAGGGTGAGCG
>JAJDDU010000461.1 GCA_029260155.1 Phycisphaerae bacterium
GCACGACGTCGGCAAGGTGGGAATCCCGGATCGCATCCTGATGAAGCCCGCGGGGCTCTCGGATGTCGAGGTGATGGTCATGACGCAACTGCCGATGATCAGCGTCCGTATCCTTGATCACCTGCGCATTCTCGAGAGCGAGATCCACATCATCCGTCATCAGCGCGAGTTCGTGGACGGATCGGGCTTTCCAAGCGGGCTTTGCGGCGAACAGATACCGATCGGCTCGCGCATCGTGCTCGTTGCCAACGCATTCGACGCGATGACGACCGACCGGGTCTATCGCGTCTGTCGGACCGTGGAGGAAGCAATCGAGGAACTACAATCGTCGGTCGGCACACAGTTCGACCCGCGCGTTGTGGACGCCATGGTCAGCATCGCGACCACCGACCGAGAGGGCGTCACGCAACGCATCCGATCCACTGCGGAATCTCTCCGCGCTCCATGCCTCAACTTCTGATCGGACGCACCGCGTCAAAATCGACCAACGAGAGAACCCACGAAAGCTGGCTGGGGCCCACAGAGACTGCTCCCGCCTTGCGCTACTCCTGAAGCACTCCCACGCTCAGTCGCGACGGGTATTGGGTACTGTGATAGACACGCTGCGTCGCCTTGATGAAATCGTCCTCTTCGGCCTCGAAGATGTTGTCAACATATTTCTGCGGGTTGCGATCGACGAGCGGGAACCAGGTGCTCTGAATCTGCACCATGATGCGGTGCCCTTTTTCAAAAGTATGCAAAATGTCTTGCAACGGCACCGCCACATTCGTCGGCTGATCTGACACGAATGGCTCGGGATGCTCGTAGCTGTTTCTGAATCTGCCGCGGATTACCTCACTGCGCACCATCATCTGATATCCGCCCATCGGCCTGGTGACGGAGAAGTCAGTCGGGTTCGGTGCGTCATCCGGAAACACGTCTATCAATTTCACGATCCAATCAGACGCCGTACCGGAAGTGGAACACCACAAGTCCGCGTGAATGGGGCCTGCCAGCGTAGTGTCCTCGTGCAGGACATCGGTTTGGTAGATCAACACGTCTGGCCGTCTTGCGGCGAAACGCTGATCATCGGTCATGTATTCGCGCGTCATGCCGGTCACAATCCCCTCAATGAACGGCACTGGTCGATCCGGATCGCTGACGTACTCATCGTATTCACCACTCTGCGGCTGCGTTTCGTCAAATGAGAGCAGTTCGCCCGCCTGCAGATAGAGGCTCCGTGTCTGCGCACTCTCGGGCGGCCAGTCGTCAAACCGTCGCCAGCGATTCGCACCCGTCTCGAAAACCGTTGCCTCCGGCAAGTTCAAGTCACCCGCGCCCTTCAGATGGTAACGAAAGAACGGTAGCTCGACGTTTCTCTGATAATCCGGCGAGTGCTCTTTGCCGAAGTCGATGTTCCCGAGTCGGCGCCCCGGCTCGCGCCCCCAGCCGCCATGTCGCCACGGACCCATGACCAACACGTTGGAAACTCCCGGGTTCTTCGCTTCCACGGACTTGTAGATATTGAGGGCTCCGTAGAGGTTTTCCGCGTCGAACCAGCCGCCGACAGTCATGACCGCGGGCGCGACGTTCTTGAGATGCGGCAGGATGTTCCTCGACTGCCAGAAATCGTCGTAATTCGGATGCTGCACGACATTGTTCCAAAACGGGTTCTCGCCGTGAAAGTAGCGCGCATTGGCATTGGAAAGCGGACCCATCTCACTGAAAAACTGAAATCCGTCCGGCGTGCCATGATCGAACGGCACCCATTGACCGGTGTTCAGTCCGTCGCGAGGCCGGCCGAACCCCGCAATGAAATTAAACCCGTGGGGAAGGAAGAAGGCCCCACAATGATGGAAGTCATCGAAGAACCAGTCGGCAATCGGCGCCTGCGGTGACACCGCCGCGAGCGCGGGATGCGCATCGATCATTCCCGCCGCGGCATAGAATCCGCGATACGAGATTCCGCTCATTCCCACTCGGCCATTGTGATTGGAAACGTGCTCCAGCAGCCACTCGATCGTATCGTACGTATCGGAGCTCTCGTCGACGTCGCGGGCACTTGTCTTTGCGTCGATGTGGGGCGTCATGTTGATGAAATCCCCTTCCGACATGCAGCGGCCACGCACGTCTTGATGAACGAAGATGTACCCGTCTTCCAAGAGGAGCTGACTGGGCGCAATCGTTCCCGGATACTCATTTTCGCCATACGGACGCAACGAATACGGAGTTCGGACCAGAAATAGCGGGTAAGTCGTGGACGTGTCCCGAGGCGAATAGACAGCCGTGAAAAGCATAGCACCGTCACGCATCGGAACACGGTATTCGCGCTTAACATAGTGTCGCCGGGCGTACTCAGACCGCGTCGGAGCCGCCGTCGCCGCTTGTTCCTGGTGCAACACGACCGTATCCTGAACGCACGCGGTCCCGCTCAGTACAAGCATCGCTGCAACGGCAATACAATGCACTCTACACGCAAGCTTATTCATGCGTCGCCTCCCAGAAATACGGTTCGCGTTCTTTCTGTTCCGGGCCGAGGCGATTCAATGTCTGAGCGTCGTAGACACGACCATTGAGCATGACCGCGCGAATACGCTCTGTGTTGCGAATACCCTCAAGTGGGTTCCTTTCGAGTATGACCAAGTCCGCAAGCTTTCCATTCTCTATCGAACCAATGTCGCCATCGAGGCCCAAGTAGCATGCACCGTCGAGCGTTGCCGCGCGGATCGCCTCCAATGGCGTCATTCCTCCCTGTGCAAACATCCAGACCTCCCAGTGTGCAGCCAGTCCAGCCATTTGGCCGTGCGCGCCGAGGTGCACACGTCCGCCCGCATCGACGAGTTTCTTGCACACACGGGCCGCGCTAAGGTGATTGTACTCCGCTTCCGGCGCCATTGTCCGACGTCGCGAACGAGGATCAACGACGAATCGAGGCACAAAGGCATTCAGACGCGAATTCTCCCAGACGTTCGTGTGCTCGTACCAATACCGTTCGCCGGAAATACCGCCGTATGCCACTACCAGAGTCGGCGTGTACGCAGTCCCCGTCGGCGTCCAAAACTGAAGCACATCGTCGTAGATATTCGCCACCGGAAGGCAGTGTTCAATGCCCGTATGCCCGTCGACGATCATGGTCATGTTGTGCTGATACAGCGAGCCACCTTCGGGCACGACCATCATCTCCAGCTCGCGCGCTGCGGCGATCACCTGTTGCCGTTGATCGCGCCGAGGCTGATTGTAACTCTTGACGCTAAACGCCCCAACGGCCTTCAGACGCCGCAGGTGCGACCGGGCATCATCGAGACCGTTCACCTCCGCCTTGAACGAACCGGCTGCGCCGTAGAGAATGGTGCCGGTCGAAAACACACGCGGGGCGAGAACGACCCCAGCGCGGGCCATCTCCGCCGAGGCAAACACCGTGTTGGTGTCATTCGAGGGATCGTGCGTCGTGGTAACGCCGAACGCCAGCGTCGCGTGACGTCCCCAGTTTTGCTGCGGAATGATCCCGGCAGTGCCATGCGCCCCGTGATCGTGAACGTCGACCCATCCCGGCGTGACCGTCAGCGTCTGACCATCTATGACATGGACGCCTGCAGGCACGGAAACACTGCCCCGCTCGCCCACTTCAACGACACGATTCCCTCGCACGATAATGGTGCCGTCTTCGATCACTTCATCGCCACGCATGGTAATGATTCGCGCACCCACGATAGCCACCGCACCTTGGGGAACATCCGAGTCCGCTTGAAAACTGATATTGACCCCGGATTCGGGCGGGTCGGGGAGTTCTTCCGGCGCATCGGGCAGGAAATCGAACGCCTCGGTCAGGTTGCGCGTAAACAACTCAGGACCCAGCGACCAGTGTAGCTTGCGACTGTCCCCGGAGAAGTGCAGAAACTGCCCGGCGTCGCGCGAGACCTGCGTGAGCGGAATCGCCTTGCTCTTGGGTCCGATCTCCACTTCCTTGCCCGTCGGGACGAACGGGGCGATGTATGCGTTGAAGCGTTCGACGAACGCAACCCCTCGGCCGTCCGGCGACACGCGATACTCGACCGCGTCCGAGCTGACTAGGTGCGTCCGTTCATCACTGCCGTCGAGTTCTACACTGATGAGCTTCCGCTTGTCCTTTTTCGGATCCCTCTCCACGTGAAGCAGATAGACACGATCACCTTCCGCGCCAAAGTGCGGCTTGCTGCCTTTCTTCGTGATGCGCTCGGGCTCGCCGCCGAGGACAGCCAGCTGGTAGATTCCCTGATCGCGTGACCATGTTGCACTGCGCAGCCAGCCGCCACCGATTCTTCGGTACACGACGCGCTTGCCGTCCGGCGTAAAAACGGGCTCGACGTAGTGCCCTGGGCTAGCGGTAACCGTGCGTCCCGCGCCTCCCTCGGCTGACACGACACGCACAGAGCCTAGTTCTTGGTCGTCCCATGTCGTGTAGACGATCCATCTGCCGTCCCGCGAAAACGACGGGTAGTGCTCGAAG
Source organism: Phycisphaerae bacterium (assembly GCA_029260155.1). Taxonomy (GTDB): domain Bacteria; phylum Planctomycetota; class Phycisphaerae; order UBA1845; family UBA1845; genus OFTM285. Next base: position 4,466 of record JAJDDU010000461.1, read on the forward strand.
TGATCGTGCTGCCGCGTGAGTCGCTGCGGCCTCCCTTCCGGCAGATCGCGAACGTACAAGTGCCCCAGAGCCTGATATACGACCCTGTCGCCCGCCGGGGAGACCTGGACCCAGCGCAGCATCTTCACGTCAAATCGATCGGGCGCGACGTCCACGGGAAACCGAAGCGCATCGCACACCGTACGCGTCGAGCGGACGTGAAACGGGATGGCCCGCACCGCCTTGGTCTCAACGTTGATGCGATGAATTCCGCCACCGGCCCAGAACACGATCGAAGCACTGTCCGGCGTCCACGCGAACCGTGGATAAACGCCGTGTATGGCCCACGCTTCCTGCATGTCGCGCTCAAGCGCGTCGTAGATCGGCCACTCCGCGCCGGATTCAACGTCGTGGATGAACAAGACTGTCTTAGATCGCACGCGACGCACAAACGCCAGGGACGTACCGTCCGGTGACGGGGTCGGCCTGATCGCTCCGCCCGGACCCTTGACGAACTTCACCGTCTCGCGCGTTTCGCGATCCAACCGTTTGACTGCGTACACTTCGGTGTTCGAGTCCTTGTTGTACTGAAAAGTGTCACCCGCTGACACATCTTGACTGTAGTACAGGTATCGGCCATCGGGCGAAAATGCCGGCTCGCCGAGGTCCTTCTGATCGCTTGGGCGATCGGTCATTTGCAAACCCTCACCCCCCG
>JAJDDU010000462.1 GCA_029260155.1 Phycisphaerae bacterium
TGGAGTTGTCCCGAAGGCAGTTCCGGAAACGCGGCATGCCGCACGATTATCCGGGAGGTCGCGCTCGCACCGTTTCAGGTGACGGACGAATGCGGCGGACCGCCGCCGGACATCACTGAATTGTGTGAAGTCACGTACTTCCTCCGTTGCGGGGAGGATCTGGATTGCGGTCGGGCGGGGCTGTGTTCGGGGCCTTCCGATTGTGGCGGCGAGGTTTGTGTGACGCATTCTGATGCGGATGGCTTCATCTGTACCGATGGTGTTCCCTGCGTGGGTTTCTGCCGCGTGGCAGAGTGTATCGGGGAATTCTGCGATGAGCCGGTCGATCCCGTTGGCGTGGACCTCGATGCGTTGCTGGACGGCGGCGGGGCGTTCCTGCTCGGCAGGACTGAGATGGTGTGTTCGTACACCAACGAATGTGGTCTCACGTCGGGATGTGAGACTACGATCGAAAACACCGGGTTGAACACGCTGGTCGTCGACGTCGAGTCGTCTCCGGCCATGCTTCCTGGGTTTCCGAACGACCCCATCGATCGGTGCTTCGAGTTCGAGTTGAGTCGTTGTGATGGCGGGACGGTGCCGACCGTGATTTCCCAAGAGGTTCGGTTGGGCGCACCGTTTGATCTCCCAGGGCAAGGTGTCGCAGTTTTCGACATACCGCCCGGCGACTGGCTTTGCGTTTCAGCAACCGATCCGAAGCACACATTGAGAACCCGCTGTGGCATGGAGTGCGCCGCCGACGGCAAGTTCTACTCGGATCTGACCGGCTTCCCGGTCAACAGCGCCGAATGTCACTGGATGATTCAGGGGAATCTCAACGGTGACGATGTCATCGATATCTTCGACTATACGATTCTCGCCGGCTTGTTTCTGACTTCGCCGGGCGAAGATTCGTCGTGTGAGTGGGACGGGTTCCACGGGGACTTCAACGGCGACGGATTTGTCACACTGGTGGATTTCGCGTTTCCACTGAGCAACTTCTTTGTCCATTCGACGGACGACTGCGGTTTGGAATGCTCTGCTCCTACGGCTGCGCAGGCGCCGCCGAAGATGCGTATGAACGCGACCGTTCAGGAATTGGTGTCGAGGGGGCTGGGTGACTACGCGGAATGGGCGGATGCCGACGGTGACGGTGTTGTTGATCTCAGAGACGTCACGCTCTTTCTCGATACCTACGCCGACGAAGATCCTGCGCTCGCCGCCGAACTCAAGAATATTGTTCGGCGTAACAGGGGCGGCGCTCGGATAAGGTAGCCCGCCTGATCGCCATTCCAAGCTGCGCGCAATTCGGTGGATGGCGGTTGTGTGAGATAGCGAACTCCCCGTAGTATGGCGTGTGTTTCGTTTCGGGGGACAATCGAACGGCCTCGGGCTGTTGATCTGCGCGGCGGCGATCTTCATCGTCGGCGTTCACGGCTGCGAGCGGTCCCACCCCGAACGCCGTCCTGAACTCGGTCCGGATGGGTTGCGCGTTCTGTTGATCACTCTGGACACCACCCGTGCGGATCGGATCGGCTGCTACGGGTACGCAAATGCCCGGACGCCGGCGCTCGACGGGCTTGCGCGTGCGGGCGTGCGGTTCGATCAAGCCTATTGCCAAGTCGCGTTGACATTGCCTTCTCACGCATCGCTGTTGACCGGAACCTATCCGGCCGTCAATGGCGTGCGGGTGAACGGTGGAAGTGTTCTGGGTGACGAAACGCCGACACTGGCGAGCGTTTTCAAACAGCGCGGTTATCGCACTGGCGCGTTCGTATCGAGCATTGTCTTGCACGAGAGTTTCGGGCTTGACCAGGGCTTCGATGTGTACACCGCGGTGGCCGGCAGCCAGCGGGCGCGCGGATCCTCCGAAGGTCGCGTCGAGTCTCGTGGCGACGAGACATGTGATCTGGCTTTGGCGTGGCTGGACGAGTCACCCGGCGCGCCGTTCTTCGCCTGGGTTCACTTCTATGATGCCCATCACCCGTACGAACCGCCGTCGCCCTATGATGCCGAGCTGGGCGACGGCTACGACGGCGAGATTGCCTTCGCCGACGCGCAGATCCAACGCCTGCTGGATTGGCTTGACGAGCATCACCTGCGTGATCGAACGCTTGTCGTCGTGGCTGGGGATCACGGCGAATCGTTGGGAGACCACGAGGAACTTCAGCACGGTCTGTTTCTCTATGGCGCGACTGTGCGCGTGCCGCTTGTTCTGTCTGCCCCTTCGATGATTCCTGCGGAACGCGTCGTTTCGGGCGGTGTGCAGTTGGTTTCGGTGATGCCGACGGTCCTCGACATGATGGGCTGGCCTGTGGGCTTCGAGATGGACGGTCGAAGCTTCGCAGCCTCCTGGAAGTCGGACGATTGGCCTTTCCATCCTTGCTACGGCGAGGCGGAGTATCCGCTGGTGAGCTTCGGATGGGCGCCGTTGAGATCGATCCGGACCGAACGTTGGTTGTACGTGGCTGCGCCGCGCCCCGAGTTGTATGACCGCAGCGTGGACCCGGGCGAATTGACCAATGTCTTGTCTGCGTACCCGGAAGTCGCAAGTCGCCTTGCTGCTCAACTGGCGGAGATGGAAGCCCGCATGCAGCCCCGAAACACCGGTACGGCTGAGTTAGACGCCGAGGCACTGCGGGCGCTGGAGAGCCTCGGTTACGTAATGGGGTCGACGCCGGATGGCGCCGCACGGGCGGGTGCCGGCCGCGATCCCAAGGACATGGTCGAGGTGCTCAATCGCCTGATGACAGCCATCCATCTGACGCGCACCGGAGACTTCGCCGAGGCCATCGCGATACTCGATAAACTCGTGCGGCAGAGCCCCGAATCAGACTCCATATTCCGAACGCTTGGGATCGCCCACTTGGCTCTGAAGCAGTATGCCGAGGCGGAGCAAGCCTATCGCAACAGCCTACGTAGCAACCCGCGTGATGCGGAGCGCCTCTGTGGCTTGGGTGACTCGCTCTACTATCGCCAGATGTTCGAAAAGGCCATACCGGTCTACAAGTTGGCTTTGGAGTCTGATCCCGATTTTGCGCAGGTTCACAGCCGGTTGGGGGCGATCTACGCGAGGCGAGGGCGCGCAGACCTCGCAGCCCCGCATTTTGAACGATACGCCGCGCTGACGCCGGATTCGCCCAACGCGCTGTGCAATCTGGCCAACCTGCGAATGCAGCAAAACCGTCCGACCGAAGCAGCCGCGAACTTCAAGCGCGCGATCGAGATTGACTCCGCCTGCATTCCGGCTCACCGAGGGCTGTGGCAAACCATGAGAATGTCGGCCGTGAGTCGCGCGGAAGTTGTCGGGCTGCTGCGTGTTGCCGTTCGGACACATGCAGGCGACATGCAGCTTGCGTCGCAGTGGGCTTGGGCACTGGCCACGGATGTTCGAGCATCCAAGGAGGATGTTGCCGAGGCGACGCGGCTGTCGACTCGAGCGGTTGCGTCATCCCCGAACGACCCCGTGCTATTGGATGTTCTGGCGGCGTGTCAGGCGGCGGCCGGTCGGTTTCCGCAAGCGATGGAGACCGCAGATCGAGCGCTCGCGCTGGCCAACGCGCGCCGCGACCCGGCGCTCGCGGGGCGGATCGAGGCGAGGTTGTCACTCTACCGGTCGGGGCGGGCGTACCGCGAGTAGAGCTGTGTTCTTGACGACTTGGTCGCATTTGGCGTAAGCGCTCGACGAATGACAGGTGACGGTATCCTCCCGGGTGGGACGGGCGTCTATGCGGCGGGTTGGGCGGGGTGGCTGTTCTGGGCACCAGCGCCGAAACGTTGCTTCCATTGGCGGGGTGCGAGTTCGTGGATGCGGTTTGTGGGGTGGGCGTGAATTCGGGTGAGGACGTCTCGGAGATAGGCGAACGGATCCACGCCGGCGAGCTTGCAGGAGACTACGACGCTGAACAGGATGGCA
>JAJDDU010000463.1 GCA_029260155.1 Phycisphaerae bacterium
GTTCAAGCCCGTTGTGATCATTGTTAACAAGTGGGATCTTGCCAAGGACCGCGTGATGACGGGCGACTACGGCGAGTACATTACCAAGACGCTGCCTGGGCTTGAGCACGCCCCGATCTCGTTCGTATCGGCCAAGAGCAACCGCAATGTCTACACGGCGATCGACGTCGCGTCTTCATTGTTCAAGCAATACCACACGCGGGTCGGCACGGGCAAGCTGAATCAGGCGCTCAAAGAGGCGCTCGAAGATCGTTCGCCAGCCGCCAAACGCGGGCCGCGCGCCCCGCGGATATACTACGCAACACAGGTCGCGACCGGGCCGCCGACGATTGTTCTGTTCGTTAACAAGGTTTCTAGCTTTGCCGCGGACTACCAGCGATTCCTCTTGAACCGGTTTCAGGCGCTGCTGCCTTTCGGCGAAGTGCCGATTCGACTTGTCCTTCGGGCGCGCGACTAGTCGCAGAAACGGTCCATGATCTTGGCGCCGACGGCGTCGCCCCACACGTTGGCGGCGGTTCGGAACATATCGAGGATGCGGTCCACGCCGATGATCAAGCCGATTGCGGCGACGGGGATCGGTGACACTGCCGGATCGTTGGCGATCACGTTGCTGTTGACCGCGTCCAAGACGATGACCATCGTCACGAGACCGGCCGACGGAATGCCCGCGGCGCCGACGGCCGCGAGGGTCGCGGTGATGGCGATCAAGACCAGTGTGGCCAAGCCCAGTTCCATTCCATAAGCCTGAGCGAGAAAGACGACCGCGACGGATTCGTAAAGGGCCGTACCGTCCATGTTGATGGTCGAACCGAGCGGCAATACGAAACCGGCAGACTGCTTGCTGACGCCGTTTAGTTCCGTAGCGCACTCCATCGTCACCGGCAATGTTGCGGACGATGAGTCAGTGCCGATGGCGGTCATGATCGCCTGCCGCATCTGGTGCATGAAGCGGTAGGGGCTATTCGAGCCATCCGGCCCCGGGCGCGCGAACAGTTTCAGAATAAGCGGAAGTACCACCAATCCGTGGATGGCCAACCCCAGCAATACGACGAACATGTACGTGCTGATGGCGCTCGCGAAAACGGTGAGCCCGATCCGGGCTACGGTCCATGCGAGCAGCGCAAAGACGCCGACCGGCGCCAGCCAGATCACCGCGTGGACCATCTTCATCAGCACTTCGAATACGGCGCCGAAAAAGTCTATGATGATGCGGTTTCTCGGTCCGATCATGGTGACCACGACGCCGAAGAAAATCGAAAAGAAGATGATGGGAAGCGGTTGCCCCTTGGCAGCTGCCGCGACGACGTTGAGCGGGATGATTTGCGAGACAAGTCCCCTGACCGCGCCCATCAGCCCTTCCGCCTGCTTCGCTTCGAGGGCGACGACTTTGTCTGAATCCTGAGCGTAGCTAGCCTCTGCTTCGGCGCGGCGTTGCTCGTCGATTTTGGCCCCCGGCTGAAACGTGGTGACCAGAACCAGTCCGATCGTGACAGCGATGAGCATGGTGGCGATGTAGTAGAAGAGCGTCCAACCGCCGATCCTGCCCAGTTTTCGAAAATCACCGACGCTGGTGACGCCGACCACCACGCTGGTGGCCACCAGAGGGATGATTAGCATCTTGAGCAGCCCCATGAAGACGGTGTTGCCCAAGAAAGTGAACACTGCCAAGGCAGTGGCGTGCGCATGCTGGGATTCAGGCTGCGTTAGGCTGTATTCCTGGTCGTAGAGGAGTTGGCCCACAATCGTGCCGAGCACGAGGCCGATCAGGATCAGAATTGTAAGAATCCAGCTTGAGCGCATCAGCACCTCGTCGCATTTCGGCCACATAGTAGTAGTCCCCGCGTCAGCGAACAAGCGTGGCATTCCCCGCACGAGCGCGAATAATGTGAATTCTGCACAACTCACAGGGATGCTCGCCTTCTGGCACGAAAACAGAAAGACGGAGTCGCGGCGTACCCAATCGACGCCGTCCCTACTACAATTGTAGGAAGCTGTGGCTGGGAATGCGTGCGTTGATGCGGCGTGTCCGCGGGGTATACTGTCCCTGATAGCCAACTTTTCAGGAGTTCTCCATGCAGGGGCGTACGATTCAAAAGGAGGGTGCGATGGGTTCCAACACCAACGGCGATTTCACCACGGTCATCGGGCCTGACGCGGTATTCAAAGGCGAGTTGAAATTCGAGAAGGGGGTGCGAAATCTCGGCACGTTCGAGGGCCAGATCGAAACCAAAGGACATCTGCTCATCGCCGAGGGTGCGCGACTCACCGGTGAGGTCACTGCGGGCAACATTGATGTGGAAGGCAGCGTCCACGGCAACTTGACGTCGACCGGAAAAGTGTGCCTGACCAGTTCAGCGAGGCTTGAGGGCGACTTGCACACTTCGCGACTCGAAGTCGCGGACGGTGCCGTGTTCGTTGGCCGATGTGTTGTGGGCAGCAACGGCGCCGCCAAGCCGACCAACGAAAAGCCTGCAGCCGCTCCGGTGAAGGAGCAGCAGCCGGTCGCCGTGAAGAAGTAGCTCGCGCAACCGGCATCAACCATGGTCAAGCTCATCGGCGCGGACAAGAGTCGAGAGAGGGACGTCGCATGCACGCATTGTGGCGGGTCACTCCAGGTGGCTGCGCGCGCCATGTCAGTGTTCTGCCCGCACTGCGCACAGCGTCTTATTCTGGAGGACTATCGCGTCAAGGCGTACAAGGCCAGCCGTCTTTTTGCGACGTGTGGCGACATCGTGGTTGAAAAGAGCGGGTTCGTGTCCGCGCCGATCCGCGTGCAGAATCTAACGGTGCGCGGGCGTGTGCAAGGTGACATCGACGCCCGTGGGGTTGTGGCAGTTTCGAGCACCGGCCGGATTCGCGGCGACATCCGGGCAACGCGTCTCACCGTTGCAAGTGGCGCCACGTTGGACGGATTTCTGCGAATCGCGCCGCTTGCGACGCCGTGATCGGCCGCACAGGTAGATGATTTTGATCGACAAGCCGCCCCACAATCCCCTACGCCTCACAGTCTTCTTTCCGTGCTACAACGAGGAAATGCACGTCGAGCAGACGACCGAGCGCGCGATCAAAGCCTGCCGAAAGGTTAGTGACGACTTCGAGGTCATCATCGTCGACGACGGAAGCCGCGATCGAACCCCGGAGTTGGCCGACGCCCTGGTCGAGCGACACCCACAAGTCCGCGCGGTCCACAATCGCCCCAATTTGGGCTACGGAGGAGCGCTGCAACGTGGTTTTCGCGAAGCATCCAAGGACTGGGTCTTCTACACAGACGGTGATGGGCAGTTCGACTTTGAAGAAATCGCCAGCCTCATACCTCTGCTGGACTCATGTGAAATCGTGGCCGGCTACCGACTGGACCGCAAGGACTCGGCCGTCCGCCGACTGAACGCGTGGGCCTGGACTACGCTTGTGAATACTGTCTTCGGCCTCCGCGTCCGCGACGTGGATTGCGCGTTCAAACTCTACCCTCGCAAGCTGTTCGACGAGATTGAGATGCACTCGATGGGGGCCTTGATCGATGCGGAGATACTCGCGCGAGCAAAGAACCTCGGGTATCGAATCGCCCAGGTCGGCGTCCACCACTACGCGCGCGACGGCGGCGAACAGTCCGGCGCAAACATCAAAGTCATCGCGCGCGCGTTCGTCGAGTTGTTCCGACTGCGCCGCAAAATCACAGCCGCGCACCGCGCACGCTCGCATACTTGATGCGCGAAATTCCTTGACACAACTGTCCTGCGTCCTATGATCGAACGCGACTTTGAATCATCGCTTTTTTCTTCCATAGGAGGTCCCCGATGCGACGGATTGCTGGATGTATTCTGATCACGACAGTCGCGTTCGTCTCAGGTTGCGAAGCCTTGCAAGGCAAGGGGGCACCGATTCAAGCGGCGCAGGCTGACTTCGGATTGGAGCCAGATCTGTACGTCTCGAACGCACCGACGACATCACCTTACGCCTCGGCAGCGCCGGTGGAGTCCACGTATCAGCCCAGCGAAGCAACATCCTTCACTGCGGAGCCGCTGTCGCTTACGGCGTCCACCCGCAGAACACACACCGTCGCAAAGGGCGACACGCTCTTCGGGATTGCGCGCCGGTACTACAACAACGCATCGCGTTGGAAGGATATCTACGAAGCAAACCGAAACGTCTTGAGCGATCCCAACAAGCTCTACGTCGGTCGCGACCTTGTCATTCCCTAGCGCCCAGACGCCGGTTTCAAACCGGTTTTTCCGCTGTTTCCGCCAGGGTCGCAAGGGGGTGCGATGTCGGATCGGGCGATGGAATTGGACACGCCCGTGCAGTTCCTCAAGGGTGTCGGTCCGTGGCGGGCGGCGGCCTTTGGGACGCTGGGCGTGCAGACACTCGCCGATCTGATCGAACACCTCCCTTTTCGCTATGAGCGGCTGCCGAAATCGGTGCCCATCGGCGAACTGACCCTCGATTCCACCACGACCGTCGTGGGGGCCATCAGTGCGATACGCGGGCAGCACACGGGACCACGCGCCAGCTTCAACGCCGACGTCGTCGACGGGACGGGCTGCTGTAGCGTGCGGTGGTTCAATGCACACTATTTGAAAGGTCGGATCCGCAAAGGCCAGATCATCCGTCTCACCGGAAAGGTCGAGGCCTATCGCGACACCGCGCAGTTTGTAAACCCCCGATTCGATCTCGTCGGCGAAGATGACGACCCCTTCGCCGACGACGCCGATCGCTTCGAGCCGGTATACCCCGCTGTCGCGAAGCTGAATTCCGCGACCATCGCTCGCATAATTGCCGCTGTGCTGCCGCAAGCCTGCGAGCACGTCGAAGAATTTCTGCCAGAATCGTATCGCGCCGCGCGTCACATGCCGCCACGTCGCACCGCATTCCTTCGCGCGCATCAGCCGATTGGCGAACGGGACGCGGAGGTCGCCCGCAAACGACTGGCCTACGATGAACTCCTGCTCATGCAGTTGGCGATACACACCGCACGCCACAACCGGCGGTTCGCGGCGTCGGCTTCACCGATCCTGATGTCACCCGCGATCGATGATCGCATCCGCAAGCGTTTCCCATTTTCGTTTACATCCGGCCAAGACCAAGCAGTGCAGGAAATCGCAACCGACCTCGCATCACCACGGCCCATGAATCGCCTCCTGCAAGGCGATGTCGGCTCGGGCAAGACCGCCGTCGCGCTGTACGCGGCTCTTGCGACAATCGCCAACCGGCGGCAGGTTGCGTTCCTCGCGCCGACCGAAATCCTCGCCACGCAACACCTGCAAAAGGTACAGCACTACCTGTCCGACAGCCGGGTGCGC
>JAJDDU010000464.1 GCA_029260155.1 Phycisphaerae bacterium
ACCGATGGTCAGCTTGACGGTGCTGACGAAGGGGTGGTCGCTGTAGCCGATCTGTTGGCGTTCGATGGTCACCTGGTGTTCGTGCCGGGTTCTTCCGGTTGTGGGATCCTTGGTTCGCACCGCGGTCCGCACGGGAATCTCCGCAAACACCGGCGTGCGCAGTTGGGGAAACGTGATGGTCATCGAGCTGACGGCCAGGTCGACGATCAGCGACAGCCCGAACGCGAACACCATGCCAACGACGATGCCGAAGAACACGCCGGAAATGGCCTTGAGCGACTTTTGCGGGATGAAGATGTCGATCGCGATGACGACGAGTGCGATGCCGAGGCAGCTGATGAGGAGCAGGTCGGCGTTCTGCGTGAACCATACGATGCTGCCTGAGGCGGCGTGTTCACCTGCGATGAAGGTGATGGCGACGACGCCCAGCGCGAGTACGAAGATGGCCCGCAGGATAATCAGCACCAAAAGGCTCCTTGGCGGAGATCAGACACTCGACGGCTTCAACGACCGGGACCGCGGTTCGACATTCACGCGACCGGCGAGGATTATACCCGTCTCGCCGGCCCGAGCAATCACCGCCGTTGCGTCGCCGGCCCAGTTGGCGCGATGATTGACGGACGGGGTGGCGGGCGATAGCGTCAGTTGGGGTAGCATTGACACTCTCTTGGCGACTTTACCGTGGGACAAAGCAACGACTCATCACCGCCGCGCGGCTTGCACTCGGGCAAGTCACACGCGAATGGCGTTGCGCCCGCGCTTCGGGGATCTGTGCGTCGGGCGGTGCTGGTGCTTGCTTTGCCAGTGCTGGGGGAGCAACTGCTCAACTCGATGGTCGGGGTCTTCGATGTCTATCTGGCGGGGCAAATCAGCGTGGACGCGACGGCGGCCATCGGCCTGGCGGCGTATGTCGCTTGGCTGATTTCGATGCTGTTCATGCTGGTGGGGACGGGGACGACCGCGCTGGTGTCGCGCACGACGGGTGCTGGGCGGAGGTCGGAAGCCAATCACTTCTCGAATCAGTCATTGGGGCTGGCGGCGGTCATGGGTGTGGGTGCCGCGGGCTTGGTCTATGTGCTGGCGCCGGTTCTTGCCGGCTTGCAGAATATGCAGGGCGTGCGTTTCGACACAGTGGTACGTTACCTGCGGATCGACGGGATGGGCCACGTCTTCACCAGTCTTACGCTTGTGGGTGCGGCTGCCCTTCGCGGTGTCGGCGACATGCGTACGCCGCTCAAGGTGCTCACGGTCGTCAACATCGTTAACATTATCGTTTCGTATTCGCTGGTATTCGGATTGGGGCCTGTGCCTGGTGTTGGGATTGACGGCATTGTCATCGGCACGGTCGCGGGGCGGGTGATCGGGGGCGTTTTGATGGTGGCTCTGCTGCTGAAAGGGCGCAGCGGGCTGAAGATCGATTTCGGCGCGTTGAGGCCGGTGGGAGCATCGGTGCGTCGAATCTTCCACGTCGGCGGGCCGGCTGCGCTCGACGGGTTGGTGATGTGGTCTGGGCACTTCGTCTACTTGAAGCTTATCGCTCATCTGGCCGGCGGAACGTTGGGGGCTGCGTATTATGCCGCGCACATCGTGGCGGTTCGGGTCGAGGCCTTCACGTACCTACCGGCCGTGGCGTATGGCACTGCGGCCGCCACGATCGTGGGACAGTCGCTGGGGGTGGGGAACCGAAAGCGCGCGATCGCTGCCGGGCACGAAGCGGTGAAGCAGTGCAGCGTGATCGCGATCGCGTTGACGGTCGTGTTCTACACCGGCGCGGAGGTGATCTTCGCGGTAATGCAGAAGGACGCGCTGGTCAATGAGGTTGGTCCCGCCGGGTTTCGGATGGTGGCGTTCTTTCAGCTGTTTCTTGCGACGTCGATCGTGTACGTCGGCGCGTTGCGCGGTGCGGGCGATACGCGTTTTCCGTTGCTCGTCACGATCGTGAGCGTGGGTCTGGTTCGCCTGCCGCTCGGCTACTTGTGCGGTTATGTGCTGGATGGCGGCTTGATCGGCGCGTGGGTGGGGATGTGCGGAGACATGACGGTGCGGGCCATTCTAGCGGCGTTGCGTTTCGCGCGCGGGAAGTGGGTTCACGCGCGGGTGTAGTGGGCGTGCGTCTTTTCCGTGGTTGAAAACCGGTGCCACGCTTATTGCATGAGCGGCTATGTTGCGGGCCAGCGGGATTCGAGTTCGTCGGCCATGGCTGCCAACTCTGTCTGTTTCTTTCCGCCGAAGGTGCCACATCCAACGTCGCAGAACTTGCCGCACAGAGATTCCTGATCGTCACCGGTGAGGACGTTGTCGCCCAGAGTGAACAAGACCGTGTCCTCTTTCTGAATGTGTTGTGTCAACAAATCGGCATACTGCTTCGCCGCAGAACAGAACGCGTCTTCTTCGTCCGCTTCGAGGGCTTCGGCCATCAGGCGGGTGAACTCGCGTGCCGCGCGGTGCTCTTCGAGCATGCAGCCGATGGGGCCTCCGTCTCGCGGCATGCCGCGGTACTCCAGCGCGGGAAAGAGCAGGTCTTCCTCCTTGGCATGGTGGCATGCATCGGCGAACAACTGGAAGAACGTAACGCATCGGCTGAGACAGTGCTTCTCAAACCCCTCGCCAGACTTTGCGCGGGCGACCAATCGTTTGAGGACTTCGATGACTCTTAGAATGACCTTGTGTTCACTGCGCAGAACGGCAGTGGGCATTTCATTGGCTTCGTTCATCCCGCGACATTCTCCTTCACTTTGCGAACCGGGCATGGGAACGGCGACGTCGTAGACGGATGTTACCCGCAAGAACCGATCCTGCGATCCCACAACGTGCTTCCATCGGTTGTGGGCCAGGCAAGGATGATCATCGCTGCATTCGAGGCTGCCAAACGGGCATCGCCGGTTCTCGAATTGCTCGAACGGCGCGAGGACATCTCGAAGCATGGTTTTGTTTGGCGGCTTGCTTGGTTGGACCCCGCCGGTCTTGCCGGGGAACGATTGCAAGACGCCGCACTTAACGAGGTCGCCAAGGATTTTCGAGAGGTATTTTGCTGGGATGCCGGCGTTCTCCGCTATGGTCCTCCCGGAGATCGGCCAATCGGACTCATTCTGAGTCAGATAGATGAGCGCTCTGAGGGCGTATTCGCTGGTGCGTGTTAGCAAAGGATCCTCCCGTGTCCCATAGCATCACCTGTGTATATGCGTGCGGGCCGAACGTCAAGCCCCGGGGGCGACGGCGAGCGTCGGAAACCCGCCGAGTATTCCTGGTGCGGAATCCGCGATCAGCATGTCCTCATAACGTGTGGCGATGATTGGAAGAGAAATGTTCCGTTCGTGTGGGGGGGGTATCGGTGTGCACGCACGTCCGGATCGCCGCGCGGCATGTTCCTGCGTCTGAGGCAAACACCCCCGCAGCGACCGGTCCGTGATTATTGCAGCCGTTCATCTACTCAACCGCTGCCGCCGGCGAACCGAAGATAGCCGAGTATGCGGCCCGGCGGTGTCTGTCTGCCCCCGAGACTGCGTTTGGCAGCTACGCCTAGCAACGAACTCCGGGCGTGCTGGTGTTCGACTGGCGATGTGGCTGATACACGGTTCATGTCGTGAATCCGTTATCGGTCGGCAGTGCAACATGAGTAAGGAGATCGGCATGAAACGCTTGAGCGTAGTGATCGCGATTCCGGTTCTGGTGATGAGTACGTTCGACGTATTCGCGGGCGACCCAACGGCGGCAGAGTACGGAGTCGTCCTTAACCTGTCTGGGCGACAGCGCATGCTCTCCCAGAAGATGGCGAAGGAAGCGCTCCTGGTTGCCAGCGGAATCGACGCTACGGAGAACCGTACACAACTTGCGAAAACGATGCGTCTGTTCGAGAAGACGCTGGCAGGCCTCCGCGACGGCAGCAGCGAGATGGGCCTTCCGGCCACCCAGAACAAGCGGATCGTCAAGCAGCTCGACAAGGTTCGCGCATTGTATGAGGAGCTTCAGTCGCTTCTCTCGACGACCGCTGATGGTGGGACGCCGACGGATGCCGATCTTACGGTGTTGGCGGAGAAAAACCTCCCCCTTCTGAAACAGATGAACAAGGCGGTCAAGATGTACGAACGGGCGTCGAAAGGCTCGCTTGGCGGCGACAAAGCGATGGCAGTGGTAATCAACATGGCCGGCCGACAGCGCATGCTGACGCAGAAGATGTCGAAGGAAGCGCTCCTGGTTTATCTCGGCATCAATGCCGACGAAAACCGGCTCAACGTACGGGAGACGGGTTCGCTGTTCGATCGGGCGTTGAAAGGTCTGTTGGACGGCGATTCGGATCTCGAGCTGGCCGGCACCAAGGAGCCGGAGATTCGCAACCAGCTCAAGACAGTGAAGGGCTTGTGGCAGGGATTCAAACCGATCGTTGCTCGAGCCTCCGATCCCGACACGAAGCCGAGCGAGAGTGACATGCAGAAGCTCGGCGCCGAAAACCTGCCCCTGCTGAGAGAGATGAACAAGGCGGTCAAGATGTACGAAGCGCTTGCCAAGGGTTGAGAACGCTATGCGTAACAAGCCCCAAGAAAACGGGCGAACAAGCCTGCAGCGGCTGCTGTGGACCGGCTTCTCGATCGTCATGGCGGCGCTGGTTCTCCAGGGCGGTATGTCCTTGTGGAGCCTAACCAAGATCACCCGCAACGAAACGCAGGTGATCGCGGACGTAGGCGGTTTGGTTGAGGATGTGCACGGGATCGAGGAAGGGTCTTTGGCAGCATCGGCTGAGGCCAAATCGCAATCCGATCAAGTGCGTAGCGGGCTGGTAGCGACGATGAAGGACGGCGCGGGGAACCTCAGGGTTCTGGAGCGCTCCGTCGGGAATCTCGTCGAGAGCACCAAGTCGGTCATCGTGCAGCTTGAAGAGGTCCTCGAAAATGAGTCACTGGACGAGGATACGGCCGGCATCATCGAGGGTCTGATCTTCGATGTCGAGGACGGGTACGACCGCGGCAGGAAGGAATCGCTGCCGGTGGTCCGAACGGTGGTCGCCAAGCTGATGGCCGGGGTCGAGCAGGCCAAGAGCACGGCGAGCGATATCGCCAGTTTGGAAACGACCCTGGCGGAATTCTCCGCGACCAGCACGGAGGTTGCCGCCAAGGGCGACCGTGCCCTCGCAGTCGCCGAGAGAAGCCGCGCACAGGCGGCATCTTCCATGACGCTCATCTCGGTCGTAATCGGCGTCGCTGTATTACTGGGCGTCGCGATCCCAGTCATCATCATTCGCCGTTTGTCGGGCGTCCTCGGACGCTTGGCGGGCGATTTGGACAACGGCGCCGATGAAGTCCGAAGTGCCGCAGCACAGGTCGCGAGCTCCAGTCAGAGCTTGGCTGCGGGAGCGTGTGAGCAGGCATCATCGCTGGAGGAAACCAGCAGTGCACTGGAGCAGCTGGCGGCGATGACGCGCACGAACGCGGAGAATGCCAAGCAGTCCAAAGTGCTGAGCGATGAAGCGCGAACAGCGGCGGAAGGCGGCAACGAAACGGTCGTGCAACTCAATTCGGCAATGACTGCGATCAACGATTCGGCCGGCGAGATCAGCAAGATCATCAAGGTGATTGAGGCGATCGCATTCCAGACGAATCTGCTTGCGCTGAACGCCGCCGTGGAGGCGGCCCGCGCGGGCGAGCACGGAAAGGGATTCGCCGTGGTGGCTGACGAGGTGCGTAACCTGGCGCAGCGTGCCGCCGGTGCGGCCAAGGAAACGACGGGGTTGATCGAGCAGTCGGTACTCAAGGCTCAGGAGGGGTCTCGGGTCGCGGGAAGCGTCGCTGGCTCGCTCGGCGAGATCGCCACAAACGTCGCGAGCGTGTCCGATTTGGTCACCGACATCGCCAAAGCGAGCTCGGAACAGGCTTTGGGGGTGGAACAGATCAACACGGCGGTCTCCCAGATGGACAACGTAACCCAGCAGAACGCGGCTGGTGCAGAGGAATCCGCTTCGGCATCGGAACAGCTATCCGGCCAATCGGAGATGGTGAAATCGATGGTCAGCGACTTGGCTGCGGTAGTCGGCGGAAGCGACCGGTGCGGACGCATTCGCAAGGCGCAACTGGCTCGTTCGTCTGCTGCCGTCGCGTGCAGTGACGGACGGTCCGGTGAGTTTGCAGGGTCGCAGAGCAAGGATGAAGCGACCGGATTCTAATGGCTTGGGGAGTCGGCACTGTCCGTCTCGTATGAATGATCGAGGTTTCCGATGAAGGACCCAACCGCAATGGACACATCAATTCAATCGATGCTAGAAGAACTGCGCACACTGGGGACCGCGGTCGATGAGGAAGACCTTCCCGGGCTGGCGAAGATGCACGGACTCTGCCAGCAAGTTGGCACCGCGTTTGACGAAGCCGGAGGAGATGGCGGCGAGGGTGTGAGCAGCCTGGCCACGAATATGATCACCGCGTTCGAAGGTCTCATTCTCGGCGAAGTTTCAGACCGCGGACACGCGCTGGAGGCCGTCGTGGAACAGATCAGCGAGCTGGAAAAGCTCGTTTCATCTTCTGCTGCACCCCCGGATGCCGCTGCTCCATCCGATGAAACCGGCAGCGAGGAGGCGACTACACCTCCGGCGGCGGATGTCGTCGAAGCGGACGATGTTGCCGCGGATGTCGTCGAAGTGGACGATGCCGACCCGGAGGAGCCAGCGTACGATCAGCAGCCGCTGCTCATTCCCGCATCGGAAATCGAAATCGTCCAGGGATTCCTTGAGGAAGCCACCGAACACCTCGACGCAATCGAAGCGGCAGTGCTGGAGGTGGAGCGTGCGCCGGACGACACGGAGCGCATCAATGGACTGTTCCGTCCATTTCACACCATCAAGGGCGCGGCCGGGTTTTTGAATCTACGCGACATCAACGGCATCACTCACGAGGTGGAGACGCTCTTGGACCAAGCGCGCAAGGGCACGCGCACCATTAGTCCTGGCTTGATAGACCTGGTATTCGACGTCGTGGACATACTCAAAGCGCAAGTTGCTTCGCTGAGCGCGTTCGTCGCAAACCCGGACGAAAACGCGGTCCCGCAGCCGCCTATTTCGAGCATGATCGGGCATCTGCGGAGCGTCGTCTCCGGCGTTAAGGAACCGGGCCGATTTGGGGCGAGCGGCGGCAGTGGTGATCAAAAGGTGGGTGAGAACCTTGTCGACCAGGGAGCGGTTCCGCAGGAGGTAGTGGACTTCGCTGTCGACACGCAGGAGGGACGCGTTGACGGCACGAAGACCGGCGAGATTCTGATCGATATGGGCGTCGCAACGCCGAAGCAGGTGAGCCAGGCGATCCGGCCGCAAGCCGAAGCCGCTCGCGCTGCCGAATCGGGCAGCCCACAGAAAGCGCTCGATCAAACGGTCCGGATCGACACGGCCAAGCTGGACAGCCTGGTCGACATGGTCGGGGAATTGGTCATCGCCCAAACACAGGTTGGTGCCAACCCGTCGATCATCAGCGACCCGCTGCTCTCCAAGGACATCGGTCGAGCAACGAAAATCGTGCGCGATGTGCAGGAGTTGTCGATGGCCATGCGCATGGTGCCCATCGGAGCGACCTTCAGCAAGATGGCGCGTTTGGTTCGAGACGTATCGCGCAAGGCGGGGAAGAATGTCCAACTGAGCATTTCCGGCGAGGACACCGAACTGGACAAAAATGTCATCCAACAGATCGGCGACCCGCTCGTGCACATGGTGCGTAACGCGGTGGACCACGGTGTCGAACCACCCGAGGGGCGGAGGGAGGCAGGCAAGCCGGAAAGCGGCAAGGTTCATCTGGCGGCATTCCACCATGGCGGGAATATTTTCATCGACATCAGCGACGATGGCCGGGGGCTCGACCCCGAGAAGCTACTCGCCAAGGGAATCGAAAAGGGGATTGTTCAACCGGACGAGGAGCTGACCGAACAGCAGATCTACCAATTGGTCTTCGCACCTGGGTTCTCCACGGCGGCCACAGTCACGGATATTTCCGGTCGCGGGGTCGGCATGGATGTCGTCAAACGCAACATCGAGCAGCTCCGCGGGAGCGTCGAAATCACGTCGAAGCTGGGCGAGGGCAGCAAGTTTTCCATCCGTCTTCCGCTGACCTTGGCGATCATTGACGGCATGATCGTACGTGTCGCGAACGAGCGATTCATCATTCAGACAACCGGTGTGGATCAAGCGCTACGTCCCAAGCCGGGCCAACTGACTACCGTCCAGAAACGGGGCGAGATGCTGAACGTCCGCGGTCGTCTCATCCCACTGATTCAACTTGGACAACTCTTCGGGCTGTCCGATCGCGTTGATCCATTCGAGGCGATGGTGGTGATCGCAGAGTGTGACGCGGGGCACGTCGGCATTGTGGTCGACGAACTCGTCGGGCAGCAGCAGGTTGTCATCAAGACGCTGGGCCCTCAGTTCAAGCGTCTTCGTGGTATATCCGGTGCGGCGATCTTGGGCGACGGCAGAGTCGGTCTGATTCTGGAGACTTCCGGCCTCGCGGCGGCGCACCGACTGCGTCCCGCGTCCACATACTCAGAGCAATCGGCGGCGTCTTCCGAATCCGCGCCGCGCGATGCCAACGCCACTGACACCGAACCCACACTGGTGCCTGTTTAGGAGTACTCAGATATGCAAGCAGTGCAAGACGACGTCCATGCGACCGTTCATATTGAGGCCGCGGAATCCGATGAGGGCGGGAAGTACCTTACTTTTGTGCTCGACGGCGAAGAGTACGGTGTGCCAATCCTGAAGATCCGTGAGATCATCGGCATCATGGACATCACGAAGGTTCCGCAGACGGCGGACTTTGTGCGTGGGGTTGTGAATCTGCGGGGAAGAGTTATTCCCGTGATTGACTTGCGGTCGAAATTCAACCTTCCGCCGGCTGACTACGACGATCAGACTTGCATTATCGTCGTCGACATAGGTACGACCATGGGGATCATCGTGGACACCGTTCAGGAAGTCCATGACATTAAACCGGACCGGATCGAACCGCCGCCACAGATGGGAGCGGTTGTAGATGCCGACCTCATCACCGGCATGGGAAGGGTCAATGACAGCGTGAAAATCCTCCTCGACGTTGACAAGGTACTGACGCGTGACGAGCTCGTGCTGGCTATGGAAGCTGCGGCAGCGTGATACTCGCCTGTGCAAGGAGGTTTCTCGAAATCGAGCAACGCTCCGATGCCTCAGCCCTTTGATCTTGGTGCGCTTTCCAAATGATTGAAGCAGCGACCGGTACTGCGAAACGCTCCACCATTGACCAGGTGGTTGGCATTGCGGATGTTCAGCTCGCGAACGACCTGCAGAAGGTGCTCGTGACGTACTCGCTCGGCAGTTGCATCGGTGTGTCGATATGGGACCCGGAAACACACGTCGGGGGCATGCTGCACTACATGTTGCCCGAGTCGAAGCTCGCTCCGGACAAAGCGAAAGCACAGCCGGCGATGTTTGCGGACACGGGGCTGGCCACGCTGTTCCGCTCGGCATACAAGCTCGGCGCAGTCAAGAAACGCCTCGTGGTGAAGATCGCCGGGGGATCTTCCCTTCTCGATGACAATGGTACGTTCAATATCGGAAAGCGGAACTACACCGCCTTGCGCAAGATTTTTTGGAAGAATGGCATCTTGGTCGACAAAGAGGACGTGGGCGGCTCCATCAGCAGGACGATGCGGCTCCATATCGAAACGGGCCTTGTGACGATCAAGAACCGCACTCGGGAGGTCACACTGTGACAAGCGTTGAAGAAATCGTCAGTGAAGTCGAGGCGCTCCCACCGTTGCCGGACACGGTTCTCAAGGTCATCAACGTCATCAACAATCCGTCCAGCACGATCGATCAAATCGTAGATGCAGTCAAGTACGATCAGGCTATCACCAGCGAAATCCTGCGACTTTGCAATTCGGCCTACTTCGGCGTTGTGCGGAAGGTCACATCGCTGAATGATGCCCTCGTAGTGCTGGGCAACGTGAAGTTGCTTCAGATGGTGATGGCTGTACACACGAATTCACTGTTGTCTCAGGGCCAGAGCGGCTATGGACTGGCACCGGGCGCTCTTTGGAAGCAGTCTGTCGCAGTTGCGATCGCGTCCTCAGCGCTCGCCGCCCGGTTGCAGATTCCCAACGGCAATATGTTGTTCACTGCGGGTTTGTTGCATGACATCGGAAAGATGGTCCTCAACGAACACGTGGCCGACAAGTTTGCGGAGCTGGTCCGCCGCGTAGCAGAGGACAAGATATCGTTTGCGGAGGCGGAGCAACAAGTTCTCGGGTTTTCGCACGAAGAAGTAGGTGCCATGGTTGGCGAGAAGTGGCATCTGCCTCCGGAGATCATTCAGTGCATCAAGTATCATCATGCTCCTGGGCAGTTGGACCCGCCCGATCCGCTGGTTGATGTCGTATACCTCGCCAACTGCACATGCATGATCTTCGGCATCGGGCTGGGCGAGGACGGATTGCACTACCGTGCGGACCAGAGCGTGATGGAGCGTCACGGCTTGCGCGAGTCTGATATTGAAGAGGTCGGTGCCGAAACACTAGTAGAACTTCAGCGCATCGAGGAGCTATTCAGTAGGTCCTCCGGAGGCGCTACAGCGCTCCGCGAGTGAATACGAGGAGTATGACGATGGGCAAGGACATTCTGGTTGTGGACGACTCGGCCACCATTCGCGCCATGATCAAACGCACGGTGCGGATGATCGATCTTGATGTGGGCGAGATCCACGAAGCGAGCAATGGCATCGAGGCCTTGGCGCAGCTGGCTGATCATGAGATCGCGGTGCTCGTCGTCGATATCAACATGCCGACCATGGACGGTATCCAACTACTCAGTCGCATGAAACAGAGTGATCGTCTCAAACACATGCCGATCGTCATCGCCTCCACCGAAGGGAGTGAGAAGCGCATCCAACAACTGAACGAGATGGGTATCGCCGGTTACGTACGGAAGCCGTTTCAGCCGGAACAGCTCCGTGAGGTTCTATTGCCACTGCTTGGAGTTCTCCAAAATGCCGGAACAACAGACACAGAGTCAGACTCTGACGACGGTCTTTTCTGACGTCCTTCAGACTCTAGCCTTCCTGTTCACCGATGATGAGCCGCTGCAGCCATCCGCGGGTGATGTCTGGCTGGAGACGAATATCGCCTATCGCGGTCCCGTCTCCGGCGGGCTGAGGCTGTGGTGCACGCGTCCGTTTTCACAGACCCTCGCGGCCAATTTGTTGGGCATAGATCAGCCCGAGGACCTTTCCGATCAGCAATCGGAGGACGCGGTTAAGGAATTCATGAACGTTGTCTGCGGTCAATACGTCACCTCGGCCTATGGGTCCGACGCCGTCTTTTGCCTGACCATTCCCGACGTGGCGATGCTGTCTGAATCACCGGACACCCAAGACATCACGAGCGACGAGACAGTGCGCTTCTCGGTGGACGGGAACGCCGTTGTGCTGATCCACGACAAGCATGACTGCGAAAACCCTGCCGAGAATTCGCGGGGATCGTAGTAAAGGAAACCCAATGACCACGGCTGCTGCAGAGTTGTCACGCAAGGACTACGAGCTCTTCCGCGCGCTTGTCTATCGCGAGAGCGGCATTAGCCTAGGTGACGAGAAGATGCAACTGGTCAAGGGCCGCCTTGCCAAGCGCATTCGTAACGGCGACTTCAAGTCGTTCGGGCAATACTATGAACACGTCGTCAACGACACGTCGGGAGAAGAGCTGTCTCAGCTGCTGGACGCGATTTCAACAAACACGACCCACCTGTTTCGCGAAGCCAATCACTTCGACTTCCTGCGAGAAATCGTCGAGAAGTGGGCTTCCGCCAAGAAACGCGATGCGGACGGGAAGACACTGCGCATCTGGAGCGCCGCGTGCTCCAGCGGCGAGGAACCGTATTCAATTGCCATGGTCGCTCACCGAGTCTTGCGGCAGGTTCCCGGTCTTTCCGTGAAGATCCTGGCCACTGATATTTCCACGCGGATGCTCGCTCGCGCACGCGCCGGGCGATATCGGATTGAAGCCGCAGAAAAAGTCCCCGCGGACCTGTGCAAGACATACTTCCGGCAGGTTCAAGACGCCAACCAGCCGACGATTGAAGCGGTTCCGGAGATCCGCCAGACAATAACATTCTCCCGTTTCAACTTGATGGACCCCACGTTCCCATTCAAGAAGGGGTTCAACGTGATATTCTGTCGAAACGTGATGATCTACTTCGACAGCGCGACCCAGGAGACACTGGTCAACAAGTTCGCGATGCACCTCCACCCCGGCGGGCACCTACTCATTGGGCATTCGGAGAGTCTCAACCGCATAAAGCAGCCGCTAACGTACCTGCGGCCAACGATTTACCAGAACGGCAAGACAGCGAGGTGAGAAGCGGTGTTGCTGATGACGATATTGTATTTGGGAGGATCGACTTGTGACGCGTAGGGCCCCCGTCAAAGTGCTGATTGTCGATGACTCCGCGGTCGTGCGTGCGGCATTGACGCGTGTCCTTGCGGAAGAGCCGGACATAGAAGTGGTCGGAGGTGCGCGAGACCCGTTCGATGCTCGTGAACTCATCATGGCCACCCGGCCGGATGTCATTATCCTCGACATTGAGATGCCGAGGATGGACGGGCTTACATTCCTAAAAAAGCTGCGAGAGCATTATCCCGTCCCGGTGATCATGTGCAGTGGGGTCGCGCCGTCAAACAGTGCGGCTGCACTCAGGGCGATTGAACTTGGCGCCATCGACATTGTGGCCAAGCCCGACCGCGGCGGGCCGGCGAGACTGCGTCGACTGGGAGAGGAGCTGGCGGACAAGATCCGCGCCGCGTCCATCTCGACGTCCCGGCCGCCACCCGTTCCGACCTCCGCCAAACCCGCCGCCGCGCGCTCGTTCCGCGCGGCTGGCCTGGATCCGGAGCGATTCCTTATTGCCATCGGTGCATCCACCGGAGGAACGGAGTCCATCAATCTTCTTCTCTCACACGTACCGCCCGACTTCCCACCGGTGGCCATCGTTCAGCACATGCCCGAGGGATTCACACGCTCGTTTGCGGAGCGTCTCAATCGCAACTGCGCATTGAGCGTCAGCGAAGCGGTCGACGGCGACAAACTACACTCCGGAAAGGCAGTGGTCGCCCGCGGCGGCTCTCAGATGGGTGTCGGTGGAAGGAACGGGCACTGGCACATCAACTTCGGCTCTGACGAGCTGTTCAATCGTCATTGTCCGAGTGTTGACGTCCTTTATGACTCGATTGTAGGTTCGTCCGCCAAGACAACGGTGGGCATTCTGTTGACGGGTATGGGTAATGACGGTGCCCGAGGTCTGTGTGATCTGAGAAAGGCCGGCGCGATTACAGTCGCCCAGAATCAAGAGAGCTGTGTGGTTTTCGGCATGCCAAAGGTCGCCATCGAAATGGGCGGCGCGGAGCACATCGCCTCGCCGGCCAACATTCCCAACATCGTGCTCGACGCGCTGGCCAAACGCCAGAAGAAGTCCAAGTCTGTAGCGGCTTCGCCGTCGCCATAGGCGGAGGAAACGCGGGCAACTTCCAGTATCTCTCCATTAGCCGGTCGAAAATCGGCGCCGCGC
>JAJDDU010000465.1 GCA_029260155.1 Phycisphaerae bacterium
GGTGGAGCAGACGGGCGGCGCGTGGCGTGTGGCCTCGTTCGTAGAGGATGCGAACCTCTCCGGCCGATTCATCCTGGACATTGATTTCTCGCCGGACGGCACGGCGTGGCTGGCGACGGCGGACGGTCTGCATGTCTACGACGGCTACAGATGGAAGCGCTACTCAACGGTCGATGGACTGCCCAGTGACTTCGTACGCAGTGTCGCGGTGGCCCGCGACGGCAGGAAGTGGATCGGCACGAATCGTGGCATCGCGCTCTTGGACCCAAGTGGGGTCGTGTCCATTCCTCCGAACCAGCAACTAGCCGGGCCGAACGTGCGGCGGATCGTTGAGGATCCCGACGGGACGCTTTGGTTTTGTAGTGACACGTGGTTGACACCGGACACGCCTTCGGGGTTGACTTCGTACCGCAACGGCCAATGGACGACGTACGACCGATCCGACGGTCTCCCCAGCGACTATGTCAGCGACTACTTTCGCGACTCGCAAGGTCGCCAGTTCGTGTTGACGCAACACGGGCTCGCGCAGCGGCGCGGTGATCGGTGGTTTCAGCCGCTCGTCGAAGCGGGCTTTTCGGAGTGCGACGGCTATTTCTGGACCATCGCGGAATCACCGTTGTTGGGCGTGATGGTCGCGACGGACGGGGCGTATTTCACGCTGCGCGATGGAACTTGGTCGCGATTCGAGATTACGGCACTCCATCAGACCATGGCGAAAATCGCCGCCACAAGCGACGGCGAAATCATCACCATCGGCGGTGCGCCAAACGCCTCCTTTCTCCGCTGGAATGGCATTCGATTTGTCGAGATTGGCGAACCGTTCCAGCGGGCGGGCGACGTGCAGATCGTCAAGGAGGCCCCCGACGGGTCCATCTGGTGCGTCGGCTACGAAACCGTCTCGCGCTGGGCCCGCCGCCAGGACGAGTGGACGGAGTTTCAAGGAGTCCCCCAGCCGATGCTCGTCGATCGGTCGGGGCACGTGTGGTTCGCGAGCGGTGGCGAGGGGATTCGACGCGTGGGCGGTTCTTGGGAACGCATATCCGGCGCGTGTGGCGGCCTTGCTCTGGGAAGCGGGTCGGACGTATTCGGTTGGTCGGCCTCCGAGCTGACACTGTATCGCGATGATGATACCTTCAATTACGATGCGGGCCTCGCCGGCATGGCCTCAATCGACGGACTCATTGTCGACACAGCGGGCAACCCTTGGCTGCACGGTCGCGACGAAAACGCGCGCCGCGTCATCAGCTCGTTTGATGGCATGCGCTGGTCCATCCGCACACGCCCGGAATTCCAGGGTGGTATCGTCCGCGATGCCGCCGCCGACGCGTCTGGCGCCATGTGGTTCGTCCTCGCCGCAGGTGAGCGCGAGGAGTCACGACTCGTACGCGTCGACGGTGAAACGTCCCGCGCCGTCGCGATGCCACGCATGACGGACGATTTTCTTCCGCGGTTGCATACCGATCACGACGGCAGTCTCTGGCTTCATGGGCATTTTGGCTTGTACGCCCGGACGACCGTCGGGTGGCGAAACGTCGCGGGCTTGCCGGGATTCTTCGTGCGTAGCGCCGCCAGCGGACCCGACGCCACGTGGTTTGTCACGTCGGGTTTGGTGGGCGGGCGGCATGGCTTGGCGCGGCTGATGGACGGCGAGTGGTCCTGCCTCGACCGCAACGTTCACCTTGCGTACGGCCTTTCCGCGGATAGAAACGGTATGTTCTTTGCCCGCGACGGCGAGATCTACCGGACAGGAGATCGGTCCGGGCAGGCCATGGTGTCGCGACTGTCCGTGCCGAGCGAAGGCGAGATCCACACCGTGGTTGCGGGTCCGGGCGATGCGCTTTGGGTCGGCGTTGATGCGACCGTGCTGCGCTATCGTCCTGACGGCATCGTACCTGAGACGGAGATTGTCCATTCGGATGATGACGTGCTGGAAGGTGAGACGTACAACGCCCGGTTCGCCGGTATCGAGCGTTTCAAGCCACGTATTCGGGGGGCGTTTGAATACTCTTGGCGCGTCGACTCCGGAACGTGGAGCCCGTTCAGTTCGGCACCCCAAGCGGCCGTTGACCTCTCGTTGCCGACGGGTGTCCATTCATTCGAAGTACGTGCAAGGGACCAAGGCTTGGATGTCGACCCCACGCCTGCGTTGGCGCGGTTCCACGTTTATCCGCCACCGATTCAGGCGCGCGCCTGGTTTTGGCCACTTGTCGGTGCCGTGTTCTGCCTGCTCGCCGTGGCCGGCATCATCGCAATCCTTCAGCGCAACCGGGTGCGCTATTACGCCGACAACCTAGAAAATCTGGTCACCGAGCGATCAGCCGACCTCCGAAAAAGTGAAGAACGTTTTCGCGCCATCTTCAACGCCGCCGGCGATGCCATCTTCTTCCACGACGCCAACGGCAGGATCCTCGACACCAACGACAAGGCCCGCGAGCTGTACGGCTATTCCCGAGAGGAAATGAGGGCGTTGAGTGTCAGCGCCCTCAGCGTGAACGATGCCTCAAGTCAAGGAGCCGACATCGATCAGCGACTTGAAGACGTCCTTCGAAGCGGCAGACCGCAGCTTTTCACTTGGCATACAATGAGCCGTGGCGGCAGGCGATGGTGGACCGAAGTCCTATTGCAGCACTTCCGAATCGGTAATGAGGCTCGCGTTCTCGGCATCGTGCGCGACATCACCGACCGAAAACGCGCGGAGCAAGAACGGCAGCGCTTGCAGAAACAACTCTGGCAGGCACAAAAAATGGAGGCTATCGGCACGCTCGCGGCTGGCGTGGCCCACGATTTCAACAACCTGATCACCGCCATCGTGGGATATGCCGAAATCGCGCGGACGCTCAATGCCGAAGGGAAAGACGCCGCCGAAGCCATCGACGGTATTGAACAAGTATCCCGCGAAGCGAGCGACGTGACCAAGTCACTGTTGGCCTTCAGCCGGAAACCTGGGACCGAAAGGGAGCCCCTACACTTGGGGAGTTTCGTTGTAGAGACCGCCACCCTACTTCAGCGTATTCTGCCCGCGAGCGTCGAGATTACTACGGACGTCGTGGACGACGTTCCGCTCTGGGTCAAAGCCGATGAAACGCAACTCCGCCAGGTGATCGTCAACCTTGCCGTCAACGCGCGCGACGCGATGCCCGCGGGCGGGACGCTGCGTATTGCCGTCAGTCACGAAGGGTGCGAGGCCAACCAGAATGTGCCGGACTGCGCCGCGGACGTCGTCGTGCTGACCGTCGAAGACTCAGGGACCGGCATGAGTCAGGACACACGCGACCGAGTATTCGAGCCCTTCTTCACCACCAAAGCACGTGGCCAGGGAACCGGGTTGGGCATGGCCGTCGTCCACGGGATTATCACCGAACACCACGGTACGGTCCGTGTCCAATCGAAGCCGGACCAGGGTACGTACATCACCATCGGTCTGCCAGGCTGCGCCCCGCCAAAGGTGGCAGGCGAGTCGGCCCAAACAGCACCGGTCGCCGGCGGCGGCCGCGAGACCATCATCCTGGCAGAAGACAATCCGCACGTGCAGCGCATCGAGTCCCGCAGCCTGCGCATCCAGGGGTATCACGTGGTGCAAGCCACCACCGGAACGGAAGCGATGGCCGCCTACAACTTGCATCGCGACGTGGTGCGTCTCATCATCCTGGACATCGACCTCCCCGAGAGAAGCGGGATCGAGTGCATCAAAGAGATTCGGGGCGATTCGTGCGACGT
>JAJDDU010000466.1 GCA_029260155.1 Phycisphaerae bacterium
CGCGAACGTGTACGTCTCGCCAATCGCGAACGAGCCCGTATTGGTGACGTTGCCGGCGGAGGCCAACGAGACGCTACCGCCGATCATGTTGACGTCGCCACTGTTGGTGAACGTGTCTGAATTCAGCGTGACAGTGAGATCCCCGTTGCTTACGTTGATCGTCCCACTGTTGACGTGATTGGCTGCGCCGGGTGCGTTGATCGTCGAAGGCGTTGCAAGGTTGATCGTGCCTTGGTTGTCTAACTCGGCGTTCAGGAACCGTGAGTTGCCTGCAGTGGCTTGGGCATCGATGAGGCCTGTGTTGACCAGCGAGCCATTCGTAACCGCCAGAGTTGCGCCGAACGCGGAGTGCAGCGTGTCCAGTTCGATTGTCCCCTCGTTGGTAAACCCGTTCGCAACGGTCAGCGTCCCGGGACCGATGGCGGGGTCGCCTTCGACCCGAAGGGTCGCGCCGAGTCCGTTGGCGAAGGTGCCGGCGCCATTCAGCGCGCCCGTATGGTGGATCCGAATCAAACCGAAGTTCGTCAGCATGTCGCCCGCACCCGAAATCGTGACGGTGCTGCTTCGCATCTCGACAGCACCGTTGTTTCCAATGCTGCTATCGCCGCCGAGCGTCAGCGTTTTGGACGTCATCGAGAGCGTTTGCGTTCCGGTCACACCACCGAGCGTAAGGCGCGCGACGTCGGTGTTCTGATCCAACGTAACGGTGTACGTACCGCCAAGCGTGATGATCGCATGGTCACTGGGTCCGGGCGCCAGCCCAGTGTCCCAGTTGGCGCCGGCACTGAAGTCTCCGCCGGACGCGTTGATCCAGGTGGCATCATCCGCATACGCACCGGCGGTCGACAGGATGGTGATGCTCACCGTGGCAAGCAACGTGAGTACTCTGTTGCATCGATTCACTGCACTTCTCCACCCGCTGAGCGGGGATTCCCTCTCATCTCATCGTGCAAGACGAGATTTCTGAAAGACGCCCGCGACGCGAGCGCCGGCGCTTCTATTGCGAGCCGGTGAACTGCCTCTGGAACGATCCAAAGTCGTGCAGGTCCACGTCTGCGTCGAGGTCGACGTCGAAACACACGCACTCGGGCTCGATCAACCCGCCGCCGGACCCGTTCATACAATCGGCGAACGCATCGAAGTCGAACAGGTTGATGGCTGAGTCGTAGTTGCAGTCGCCTGGCGCCTGCGGAAACCAGAACCCGCCGGTGAGTTCGAAGTCGTTGCCCGTCATTACGCCCGCGTCTGGCTGACCAACCGTGCCGGACAACTCGAAATTCCCGCCGGTACTGTTCATCACACCGCCGCCGTCGATCGTTGAGCGGGTAATCTCAAACGGCGGATCGCCCGCAGCCATCAGGAGGGCTGTGGTGGTTAGCGTGACAAGAGTCGCATGTAACGTGATGTTTGAGAGTCTCATTCGTTGTTTTCCTTGTCTGTGGCCAGCAAGCCTTCCAGCCTCGTGAGGCGTTCCCGCATCTCGGCGTTCTCGTTGTGTAGTGCTTCGATCTGCGCATCCTTCTCGGCGCGTAGTTCGCGCAATGCGTCGACGGCGAGCGCTTCAAAACCGCGGAACGTGAGTGTCTTGTAGCCGTGTCCGCCCTCGCTGACCCAATCGGGGAAGACCTCTTCGACTTCCTGGGCGATCATGCCGATCCGTTCGCCGTGAAGTTCGTTGATGACGTCGGGGTCCTTGTATTCAAACGTCACGCTACGAAGCTTCATCAGTCGATCCAGCGAACCCGTAAGATCGTGGATGTTGTTCTTCAATCGTCGATCAGATGAACTGGCCCACGATCCGCCGCCCGGCTTACCGGCGGAGCCGGCGCCGGAAACTTCGAGCTGATAGATGGGGTTCCAGTTGGATCCCACGTTAACGAACCCGTCGCTTTTGACCACGAATTTCGTCACACCGTCGATTCGGACGCGCAGTCCATCTTGGTCTGCATCTGCATCGACTTGGAGCCGCGCAGCCGGAGATTCGGTGCCAATGCCGACGGCGCCCTCGAAGTAGTTCTTGCCACCCTCGAAATAGCCCGCGAAGCCGGTGGAGCTGTTGGTCCTGCCGTAGAGCCCGAAATTCGTTCCACTGTTAGCACTGGCCACGCCGTACACGCCGTAACCGGCATTGCTGGCGGAATCGAACTTGCCGCCGTAGTTCAGTCCGCTGGTGGCAGTGACTCTGGCGAACACGCCGCGCCCGGCGGTGCTGGCACACTCAAACTTTCCGCCGTACGTCGTCCCGGTGGTGGCGGAGGCGATGCCGTATACACCCCGGCCTGCTGCGCTTTGGCTCTGGCCATACACGCCGTAGGTGGTTCCGCTCGTGGCGCTGACAACACCATTCACGCCACGGCCGACGATGCTGCTGGTCGTGGCAGATATGGCGCGGTTGCGATTGGTTTCAACGTGGAGTGGATAGCTCGGTTCGTCGATTCCGATGCCGACATTGCCCTCGAAGTAATTGCGTCCGCCCTCGAAGTAAGCGGCATGACCGTCGGGGCTGTCGGTTTTGCCGTACACGGCGCGGTTGAAGCCGCTGGTGGCGCTGGCGTGGCCATACACACCCCGGCCGTCGGCGCTGTCGCTCTCTCCAGACACGCCGTGAGTCGTGCCAATTGTGGAACTAGCCCAGCCGTGTACGCCACGCCCGCCATCGCTTGGGCTCCAGCCGTAGACGCCATAGGTAGTCCCCGTGTCAGAGGTGGCCGACCCGTGAACACCAAAGCCATGTGTGCTTTCGCTTTTACCCTTTACGCCGACACTCCGCGCCGTGTCGTGCGTCCCTTCACCGCATACGCCAGCCGAGAACGAGACACCACTCCCGGTCTTTCCATATACGCCGTATGTGGAGTTCGTTTCCACATGAAGCGCGTAGTCTGGCTCCACCACGCCAATGCCGACGTCTCCGGCGGTGTAGGAGATGTTGCTAGCGGATTGCGACCAGAGGCCGTCTATACCAGCGCTAGTCTGAAGCGAGCCGTCGGGGAACATAATGCCATCGACGCCCGGCGTTCCGGAAATGTGTAGCTTGGCTTCGGGGGTACCGGTACCAAGGCCAAGACGCCCGCTGAAGTATCCCTTCCCGCCTTGGAAGTAGCCGGAGAAGCCCGCGGGCGAATCTGTCGCACCATAGACGGCCATGGCCGAGCCGGTCGTTGACGTGTTGACGCCGCGCACGCCTTGGCCGCTGGGTGAATTCGACTCGCCAAGAACGCCCCAGCCAGAAGAGCCTTGAGCCTCACCATGAACGCCAACCCCCCCGCCTCCATTGGTGCGACCGTAAGCGCCAACGCCGCCCATTCCGGTTGCGTAGAAGTTGCCGGCGATATTGGGGGGCGTGCCCTGTCCATCCGGCGCGGTGGCGCGCGCGGCGATGGCCAGGCGGGCTTCACCCGATGCGACAGCCGTGATCGCAGTGGCCTCCAGACCGGTGGACGTCGCCTTGATCGCGCTGAACTCCGGGCTCTCGATCTCGACCACGATGCCCGGCGCATCCACGCCAGTGGTGGTCACCGTAATGCCGGGATACTCTTCCGCGAACACATTGAACCAGCCCGACCCGGTCGTTGGCCCCGAGGTTACACTCACCTGTCCATCATCGTAGAAGATGCGGTTCGACGGCCCCTCGCTCCAAAGTGACTCCCCGCCGTTCAGCGCGTGCAGCGCATAGGGCGCCGGCGTGATAGGCTGGCGCGGGCTCAACGTCACAGGAACACCGCCCACGGGATAGGTCACTGCAATCTCAAGCCAGCGCGCATCGCCCGTGAAAGCGGCGCTGCCGAAGTCAAGTTGAACCGTGAACAACCCGTTCACGACATCGACGCCTGGATGCGCGGCCACCGCGCTGACTGTCGCTCCACCCGTCGTAGCGTTCCAGAGTGTGAACTCGAAGTCGGCAATGTCGTTCAGTGAATTGCCCAGTCGCTTCAGTTGCCCCTGATACGTAAACCCGCTACCGAGCGGCGTCTGCGCGATGGCGGAAGCTGCGCCGCCGGTGAGCAGCATCGCTGCTGCGGTCAGAACGTATGTCGTCATTCGTGCGTGCGTGTTCATTATTCTCCACCTCCGTTTCCGTAAGCAGCCAGCTTCGCGACAAGGGCTTCGAGCTGAGCCACACGTGATTCGAGGTTGGTGCTTTTCTCGCGCAGTTCCTCGATTTCTCGGTCTTTCTCTTGTCGCAACTCACGCAGCGCTTCGACGGTCAGCGCTTCGAAGCCACGAAACGTGAGCGTTTTGTATCCATGTCCGCCTTCGCTGACCCAGTCGGGGAAGACCTCTTCGACTTCCTGGGCGATCATGCCGAGACGTGTACCCGGTAGTTCGTTGATCGACTCGGGATTTTTGTACTCAAAGGTCACACTGCGGAGCTTCATCAATCGATCCAGCGAACCTTCGAGGTTTTCGATGTTCTTCTTGAGGCGTCGGTCAGACGAATTGGTCCACGACCCGCCGCCGGGTTTGCCGGCGCTGCCGGCTACGTGCAGCTTGTATTGTGGCGCTTCCGTGCCGATGCCGACGTCGCTGTCGTTTGCATCTGTGTCCACGAATATGCCACCCATATCTGTGCGCCCAATCGCGATGGGATATGAGTGGCCACTGGAATAGAGCATCAATCTGTTGGTTGAGGAAAACCACTGCAGGTAGCCTTTTTGCGTGGAAGTGTCGCCTAACTCGATGTATGGATTCCCGCCACTCTCATGTATCCTAATATTCGCGTCAGCTCCGGTGATTTGCAGTTTCACGTCCGTACTCGGACTCGAAATCCCGATGCCGACCCGCCCTTCAAAGTAGTTACGTCCGCCCAAGAAATAACCTGAATAGCCGTCCGGACTGAAGGTCTTGCTGTAGACGCCGTAGTTGATTCCGGTGACGCCCTGAGCCCGAGCGGACACGCCCCGGCCTGTCGTGCTGTTGCTGATGAACCGACCACCGTGATTGTCCCCACTCATAGTCGTTGCATGGCCATACACGCCGCGGCCCAGTGTGCCGTGGCTCTCGCCGATGACACCGTAGCTTTGCCCGCTGTCGATACTGGCTGTCCCGGTCACGCCAACGCCGCCTGCGTGGTTGGTCGCGGCAACAATCGCGCGATCGCCGCTGGTTTCCACATGGAGCGGATGTTCTGGCGTCTCAGTACCGATTCCGACATTGCCTTCAAAGTAGTTGCGTCCGCCCGTGAAATGGCCTGCATAT
>JAJDDU010000467.1 GCA_029260155.1 Phycisphaerae bacterium
TTTGCCCGTCGAATTCGCAGGCGGCGTGTGCTTGGCCATCTGTCGTGGCGGCGGTCGTGTCGAAGGCTGTTGCTCCTTCTGAGATGACGGTCGCGTCTGCGCAGAGGTCGTTGGATTCGTTCTGGCATGCCGCATCGCAGCCGTCACCGGGAATGATGTTTCCATCGTCGCAGGCTTCGCCGGCCAAGGTGTTGAGCGTGCCGTCACCGCAGACGGCGAATGTGCAGTCCGCGTCACACGTGGGCGATGGCCCTACATCGTCGCAGTCTTCGTTTCCCGTCCAGACAAAGCCGTCTCCGCAGGTGGCATTGAGGCAGGTATCGAGGCAACTGTCGGTGTTGTTGGCGTTGCCGTCGTCACATTCCTCGCCGAACTCGGGAATGTTGTTGCCGCATGTGGTTTCCCACTGGCAGTTCGCATCGCATCCATCGCCGGGTGTGGTGTTTCCGTCGTCGCATTGCTCTCCGGATTCCACGATGTTATTGCCGCAGACCGGGGGTGGTCCGGCGGCCATCGGGCCTTGTGCCGCGGCGAGTGTGGTGGTGGCGGTCTTGAACAGCCCGACAGTCGCGTTGGCGGTTTCCGGTGCTGTATTGGCGTCGAAGCGGAAGTTGTAGAGTGTTCCGAAGCGGATGGCGTTGGCATTTGGATCGGTTGCGAATGTGTCGGTCGACCACGTAACCGCGCCGCCGGAATTGCTGAAAGCCCAGTCTGTGTTCGTATACTCCTCGGAGGGGGCGACCCCCGTGTCAGCGTGGTTGAGCGGAAAGTGGACGGCGGCATTGGTCACGTTGACGCTGGAGTGGACGGGGATGCTGAACGAACTGATAGATCGGTCCAAGTTCATGTTGTAGACGGCGTATTCGTAGTGCCACGTTCCGCCGCCGAGATCGGTCACCTCATACGACAGAAACGCTCGCCCATCGACCGTCGGGGCGGGTTCGATGAGCACCTGAGTTGCGCCGGTCCATGCGCCGATCGCCGGCGATTCGCGTACGGTGGCTGCTGCGTTGCTGAACGTGAAGACCCCGCTGCCGTTGGGGCCACTCACGTTGATCTGGCGGTAAGACACGTTGTTGTGCATGTTTTGGTTGGCGAAGGCGTTGGCGTCATTGAATTCGTGTGGCGTGAGATAGTGGCCTTCGGAGAAGTAGGTCGCTCCCGGATTGGCGAGATCCACATCCTGGACTTGCAGGCGGTGAGAGATTCCGTCGTGCGTGTGGCCTGTGTGGTTTCGCGACGGGTAGTTGGTGCAGGGGCTACCGCCGACGCTGCTTCCGCCGGGAACCACGCCGGTGTAAGGATGCAACTGGGCGCGGGCGCCCAATCCGCACTGGCCTGCGTTGAGTCCGACGCTGTAGGGATCGGAACAGCCGACGCCCAAGTGCGTGCCGCCGGTCGCGTTGCAACCGAATCCGCAGGCGTTCAGTTGCAGCGCGGTGAAGCCGTGTTTCATCCACGACTGACCGATCTGCTCGAACTGCTCAGCCCCATTGACGGTTTTCAAACGGTACATGTTCATGGGGATCATGGGGTGGTCTGTGTTTGGCAGGGCGAACCAGTTGAACGGCGTGTCGCCCTTGTTGCACGAGGTCGTTCCGATGGACAGACCGACGGTACCAGAGCCGACCGTGCCGGATCGCCCGTATTGACCGGTGTTGGGCAAGTCGCCGACGATCACGTCGGGGCCAGGTGACGGGAAGCCGCCCTCTGTGCCCGGTTCGATTGCGGGGTGCATAGTGGCTGACAGCATGCGGTCGTCTTCGTCCACGACGATGGTCTGAGACAACTGCAACGACAGGGTAGCCGTGAGCTCGCCGATGATGAGACCGGCTGACTTGGCACTGCCGAGCTGATCTGCAAGCGCTGCGGTGATTCGTACATCGCCTTGGAGGGTGAGGATGTCGCCTGTGTCGTCAAACTCGATGGCGCCTCCAGAGAGGTCGAACAAATGCAGACCGAAGTCGCCGCCGTCGAATATAGTGAACTCGTTGGCTGACGCGCCGGATGGGTCGTGGACAATCTGGAGGCTTTGGACTGCGACGCCGAGGCCGGACTTGTCGGCGAACCGGAACGCTGGGCCCACTGCCGGCAGTTCGCCGCCGATCAGCGCGGCCAACTCGCCGTTGGTGACGATGATCTCGTACATGGCCGCGTTGGTGTCCACGGTGTAGGAGAGTGGCTGTGGGTCGCCGTGCGCTGAGGAGTTTGAACCCAGCTGATATCCGGTTGTGCGAATTGCGTCTTCGTCGAATCGCAGGACGACGTCCCCGTCGCTTACTACGAACCACTCCTGGATTTCGATGTCAGGGTCGAGTTGGT
The DNA here is from genome assembly GCA_029260155.1 of Phycisphaerae bacterium. Classification (GTDB taxonomy): domain Bacteria; phylum Planctomycetota; class Phycisphaerae; order UBA1845; family UBA1845; genus OFTM285. The sequence goes on from JAJDDU010000467.1 coordinate 2,323, forward strand.
CCGCAAGGATCGGTGACGAGAGGGTTGCCGAGAGAAGTAACGCGCAGACGGTGATTCGTTGGTAGAACATGTCTTGGGGCTCCATGCCTAAGGTCTCGTCCGTTGCTATTTTTCGGGGGAATTGGAGGCCGGCGAGGCGTTTGGGTGCCTCGGCTCTAGGTAGGTTCGCTTTTCCACCTCCGGCTGACCATCCCCGTGTAATCTCGGAGTTTCGGGCGGACTGACTCCGTATCCCCGATACGCCGACAGTGTAAAGTCTAATGAAATGGTCCAGAAGGATCAACCGATAACTCAGTCGGACGCTTTGTGGGCGTACAGGGCGTGCGGCGACGGTTTTTGACATCACGGGCGTGGGGAAACGGTAGAATGCCGCGCGTATACTTGGTGTCTGTGGGTAGTGCGTGATTTTGGGCGAATTGGCCACGCACCGCGGTTTGACCGGAGGTTGGGCATGAACGCGAAGTTGAAGGCTCGATTGTGGACGTTTTGGCGGGGCTGGTGTGCGCCGATTCTCGTCGTGCTCGTGGTGCTGGGTTCATTTCGGTCGGCCGTGGCGGATTGGAACGATGTGCCGACGGGATCGATGAAGCCGACGATCCTCGAAGGGGACCGTATTTTCGTGAACAAGCTGGCCTACGATCTCAAGGTGCCGTTCACGCTGCATCGATTGGCACGGTGGTCTGACCCTGTGCGGGGGGATGTGGTCATTCTGTTTTCACCGGAGAGCGGGGATCGTCTGGTCAAGCGCGTGATCGGCGTTCCGGGTGACCAAATCGCCATGTACAACAACCGGCTGTACATCAACGGGGCGGCTGCCGCCTATGAACCGCTCGATCAAGATACGATCGATCAGATTGAAGTCGGCGAGCGCACGAAACACAAGTTCGCTGCCGAGACGCTCGACGATGTCAGGCACGCGGTCATGACCACGCCGCCGGTTGCGGCGCGGCGATCATTCGAGCCGATGACCTTGGCTGTGGACCAATACTTCGTGATGGGCGACAACCGCGACAACAGCAAAGACTCGCGCTACTTCGGCACAGCCGATCGCAGTCAGATCGTCGGCCGAGTCGGCACGGTCGTGCTCTCGTTCGATCGCGACCGCTATTACATGCCCCGCTGGGATCGCTTCTTCCGCGACATTCCGTGAGCGGGGACGGGAATCAGGGCGTTATGATCGGCGGTGGGTGGGTCAAGACAACCGCTCAACAGCAGTTGCGATCAAGACACTCCTGAGTCTAAGGAACGCATCGATTCAGCAAGACGGATACGCCACCGCCTGGGTTATTCCAGCCAGCCACACCAATGTCAATGTCGCCGTCGTTGTCCACGTCGCCCAACACGCCGAAGACGGCCGAAGCAAGCGTCCCGAACGTCGAATTCACCAGGAAACTCCCTTCGCCGGCGTTCAAGAGAATCGTCAGCCCAGTTTCGGTCGCGACCGCTACATCAAGACGCCCGTCACCATTAATGTCGGCGATTCCAAGCCAAGCAGCAGTACCCGGCGTTTCGTAAGACTCTGCGTTCTCAGTGAAAGTTCCGTCGCCGTGATTCTCTAGTATGGCAACGCTGGAGTACCTCGACACTGCCAGGTCGACGTCACCGTCGCCGTCAAGGTCCGCGGCTGCAACGAAACGCGCGCCCCATACTTGGGGGAGAGTCCCGGAGCTTGAGAACGTCCCATCGCCCGCGTTGACCATGATTAGGATGCCGTCCGACCCAGGAACTGCGATATCCAGCCGTCCATCACCATTGAAATCTCCTGTTGACGCGAGTCTGGGATAACCGCCGACATCGTATCGCACCTCGCCTGCAAAGGTCCCGTCGCCGTTGTTGATCAACACCGAGATGTCGCCGCTTTCGGGATTCGCGACGACAACATCCACGTCGGCATCTCCGTCCAGGTCGCGAGGCGTTATGCCCCACGGACCGGTTCCGACGGGGTACGCAACTTGCGGGGAGAGCCCCCCAGATCCATCATTCAGCAGGATGCTCAGATCATTGCTACCCCAATTCGTCGCAAGCACGTCATTGTCGCCGTCTCCGTCGATATCGGCCAACGCGACGCCCTCCGGATTCTCACCAGCCGGATACGATTGCTCTTCGATGAACGTCCCGTCTCCACAGTT
>JAJDDU010000468.1 GCA_029260155.1 Phycisphaerae bacterium
CAGAAACTGTAGTGGACCATCTTCTTGTCATAGGAGCCGGCAGGGAAAGCGCGCCCCATGGCCAGCTCGACGCCGATCTCTACGTTTAGTTCGAAGGTCTTCTTGGTGTTCCACTTGCTCAACGATCGGTTGATCGATCCGCCGCGTCCCATGGACATCCAGGAGATGCCGGCGAAGTCCCCCTTGAGCAAAGGGCCCAGGTCGATGACCGGATCGCCACCGGGCGACTTGGTCACGATGGGGACAGCCTTGCGAATGCGATCGGGGTAGGTGCGGCGCACGGCGTCGTTAACCGTCTTGCTCTTATTGAACACGTAGCCGGAGTTGGGCTCGATGAGGAGTAGCTGCTTGTCCTGGACTTCCCACTTGACGACGCGCTCATCGAGCGGGAATCCTGTCATGGAGCCTCCGCCGGAGAAGCTGGTTGAGAGCATGAACTGCTCGCCGAGGAAAGCGGCTGGGATCTGACAGAGGAGCTTCTCGGAATTCTTGCCCTTGGTGCCTGGCTTGTAGGACCAGAGCGTGAACAGCCCCTTCTTGGCGACCATGTCCTTGGTGACTTCGTCGAACTTGGGGAACCCGTCGCCCTTGTCATCGTCCTTCTTGTCTGCTCCTGCGAGCGCCTTGGCCATCATCTCCGCGGGGAGGGCAAGATCGTCCGCTCCAGCGAGTACCGGATTCGGCAACAACGCGCATGCGATTGACGCGATCAACAAACACGACAGCATTCGAGTCAACATAGTGGTTCTCCTAAGCCAGAGTTCTGAATACGCGCACCAGTTTACCGCATCCAGCCGGACGTGTTGTATGTTTCGGTAAAGAAATGTATCCGCCACCACAGTTTCCGCGATCCCCTCGTGATGCGATCAGTCGGTGTCAATTGATCGCCGGCGGCCACGGCGGTAGTCTGTGGGCTGTGCCTCGGTTGATTGCCGACATACAAGTTCTTACGCACGTTGGCTCGAATGGCATCTGACGATACGAGAATCACGCTCACACGGACTGCGGCTGCGTCGCCTCAAGCGGCGGAGGTGGTCATTCCGCGTGCGTTGGGCACTGTACAGCTCGTTCGCGAGATCGGGCGTGGCGGCATGGGGGTGGTTTATCTTGGCCGGGACACGATGTTGGGTCGGGATGTTGCTGTCAAATTCCTGCTCAATGCGGTGACGGGTCCGGACGACCCAGGGTTTGCGCGTTTTCTCGAAGGGGCCCGGGCGGCGGCGGACGTTCGTCACGGCGGGTTGAACACGATTTTCCAGGCCGACGTTGTCGAGGGCATCCCGTATCTCGTTTTGGACTACATTGACGGTCTGACGCTCAGCGCCGTCGTCAGGAACGAAGGGGCGCTGAGCGTGCCCGCTTGCGCAGCCATCCTTGAGACGACTGCCTCTGCGGTTGGAGCGTTGCACGATCGCGGGATTCTGCATCGCGACATCAAGCCGGAGAACATTCTTCTCTCGTTTGAGGGCCAGGCGGTTGTCACTGATTTTGGCTTGGCGCACGCGCGGGGCGCGTCACACGGGAACCGTATGGGCGGGACGCCTGCGTACATGGCCCCGGAGATGTTCGACGGCGTCGTCTCCGAGCGATCGGACGTGTATGCGTTAGGCATTACGATGTTTGAAATGCTGACGGGCCAGCTGCCGTTTCGCGGGACGCTTGAGGAGGTTCGTAGCAAGCACGCCGCGGATCCGTTGCCGGATGCGCTGCTTGATGAGCGTGAGATCGACCGAGCCATTCGCGACATCCTCGAACGTGCTACGCACAAGAACCCGATGTATCGCCACAAGACGGCCGAGCACTTTCTGCGTGCCCTGCGCGACGCCGTCGACCGCGAGCGCGTGGCCACCGCTAGCGATCTTTCCGTGCTGGCAGGGCGGCGCCTTGGCAAGTCGCCCGTTGGTGACGATACGCCGTCGCCGGCGTCCGGTTCCTCGTCCTATCACGAACAGATCGCGACTTTGGCGGCATCGAAGCGGGGCATGTGCGGGCCGGAACCGCGGGAATCCATTAGCGAACAGTGTGCGGACACATCGCAACCCAGCACGCTAACCGTTGATATCACCTGCATCGAATGTGGATACAACCTCAGAGGTATGTCTTCACTGACCAAGTGTCCTGAGTGCGGCACGTTCGTATGTGAGAGTCTCAAACCGGATCGCCTGCTGTTTTCTGACAAGCAGTGGTTTGCACGCGTCGTGCGCGGCGTCGGCATTGTGAGCACCGCCACCACCGCGTTTGTGGTTGTGACCCTGCTCGCCGCTTCGATTGGTGTATTCAGGGCTTGGGGTGTCGCCGCGAACGCCACTCGTACTCTTCCGGTCAATCCGATGATCCTGTTGAGATACGGGCTGTTCGCCTTGCTCGGTGTCGCCGGGATAGGGATGTATCTGGCTACGACGGCGGAACCGGCCGGTGACCCCAAGAGACTCACGAAGATTATTCGGGTCGCAATACGGGCGTTCTTGTTGTTGGCGGCCGGTGCGATGGGCATCGCGATATTGCAACCACGCCGCGCTGCGACCGTCGGCGTGATTGCTGAGCTTGCGGCCTGCTTGCTGCTGGTTGAGTACGTCGCGACGCTGGTGCGACGTGTTCCTGACCGAAGGTTGGTCCCCGCGTCGCGCAATTGGCTGGTGTTGATTGGGCTGCTCTTTGTTGCATCGGGTCTACTGGCGGCCATGTGGATACTACCATCGCTTCGCCGAACTCTGTCGGCCGACGATTCGTGGTGGAGATTCTCCAGTGCCGCAAGTTTTGCTCTGGTGTTCGTCATGGGCGTTGCGACACCCTGGAAGTTGGCCCGGTACAGTCGTGCACTGAAGGGGGTCTCCAGGAGCTCTACGCCGCACGCTGCGATATTCCAACCTACGGATGGTCAGTCGATCCCGGCTGGGGCGACGAGATCCGAAATGCGGACCGAGCAGGATGCCGACGACATTCTGCGCCTTGCGCACTGTCCGCAGTGCAACTACAATCTGGATCGCTTGCCGCGCAAGCACCGTTGCCCGGAGTGCGGGTTTGCGTACGACGCGTCGATGTTCGTCGTGTACGGATGGGCGTCGCAACATCACTTACCGAACTTCAGGCGGATGTTTTTGGGCTCCCGGCGCGTGTGGATACAATTGTTGGGTGGCGCGTTCTATTGCTACATCACGTTTCGGGTCATTCGTAGCGGAAACTGGTCGACGCTCGTTGCATTCGCACTCATCGGCCTCTCCGTGTACGCACAGTACGCCTTTCGACGAAGCAAGCAACGCGCGTTTGGCGGGGCCCTTCAACTTGCCTTCTCTTCGGAGGGGGCGAGCATTCGGCTTGGTCCCGGCGAGCCGCGATTCATTCCGTGGAAGAAGTTTCGGCGTCTCAAGTTACGTCGCGTCGAGAAGAACCGGTGGCGACTCTTGCTCAGCGCTCAGCGCATCAATCTTTTCCTGCCGTCTCGGGGCGGGCGCCGTAGTCCGTTTGGCAAGGCGATCGTTACGGCGGTGTTAGAGTGCGACGACGCTCAAGCCGAGTGTCTTCGATGTGAGATTCAAAGACGGCTTGACGCTGCGGAGAAGGCCACGCTCGTATGAACGCGCAGTCGTCCGCCCTTCGCCTGCGGCGACGAACGGGCCACCCGAGCGTGTGGTTACGGGTGCTGTTTCGGATTCGGGGAGGCGGAGCACGCAATGAGCTCTCGCGTCGCATTCATACCGCGCGAATCGGCATCGCCGTCCCGGAGTTCTTCCGCCAGCTCAGCGAAGTCCTGGTGCAATCGCAGAAACACTTCGGCCACGTCGGGATCGAAGTGCGCCCCTGAAGACTCCCTGATGATCTCGACGGCTTTTGCGTGAGGGAAGGCCTCCTTGTAGGGCCTCTTCGACGTTAGGGCGTCGTAGACATCGGCCACGGCGGCGATGCGCGCTTCGAGCGGAATCTCGTCGCCACGTGATCCTAGCGGGTAGCCGGTGCCGTCGAACCGTTCATGGTGGCCGTAGGCGATGTTCCGAGCCATCACGAGGAAACTCGCTTCGGGCGCTCGTTCGATTACAGACTGCAGTGCGGCGGCGCCGACTTGCGCGTGTTGTTTCATCGCCGTGAACTCGGCGTCGGTGAGAGGGCCCGCCTTGAGCAAGATGGCATCCGAAACGGACACCTTTCCGATGTCGTGCAGAGGCATGGACTTTGCTAGATGCTCAAGAAACCTATCATTGATGGTTGCCGCGTGCCGCGATGATTTTCGAAGTTCACGGGCGAGCAGTAGTGCGAATTGCGTTACCCGTTCGAGGTGCTTGCCGGTGTCAGAATCGCGATGCTCCGCCAGCTTGGCGAGCCCGATGACGATGGCGGCATGTGCGTGCTCTCGTTCCTGTCCGGATTGGAATTGTTCGACAGCCGATGCGGTCATGTTGCAAACGAGATCGAGGTATTCGATTTCGTTCGTTTCGAACGGTCGTAGATCGTGCCGATCGGTGACATTCAAGACGCCGACTACTTTGTGAGGGACGGCAAGCGCCTTTGAAGCCAGTGGGACACTCGCAAAGCAGTCGGTTTCGTATCGGCCGATGCCGTCGATAAGGTCAGCTTGAGAATTGCACACCATTGGCTCACCCGATGCAAAGACCGCCCCTGCGATGGCGCTTCCCACTGGCACCAGGATCTTCGCCGCAAGTTGATCGTCGATGCCAATGGCGTTTGCGACGTACAGGTTTTTCCCTGTATCGTCTGGGAGCATGACCGACACGCGACGGCTTCTCATGAGCGCTGCGGTGGCAGTTGCTGTGTTTTCGACGATGGCATCGAGGCTCTCGGCAACGGCGAGCGAGCGAGAAAGGTCGAACAGGATGCTCATGGCGCGGGCCTGTTCACCCCTGACGTCATTGCTTCGGAGTAGGTCGGATTCGCCACGGCGAAGGCGACACATGGCGCGCACGCGCAGCAGGAATTCGTCTCTCTGAATGGGCTTGGTGATGTACTCCCGAGCGCCGGCTTCGATACCTGCTCGCACATGCCGACTGTCCGACTTTCCGCTGACGATGATGACGGGAATGTCGCAGAGGCCCGGATCGACCTTGAGTCTTCGAGTACAATCGAGCCCGTTCATGTTCGGCATTGCGACGTCCATCAGGATGACGTCGAGACGGACGTTCTTCGCCTTGGCCAACGCGTCGATCCCGTCGCACGCTTCGTGGACTCTGAATCCGTCCAGTTCCAGATACCTGCGTAGCAATCGCCGAGCATCCGGATCGTCATCGACCACGAGCACGTTTCCGTTTCCGTCTTCCTGAATGGCTGATTCGTGTGATACCGACTTCTGCGCTGCGTCGGCGATGGGCGGGGAGCCGTGTCCTCCCGCAGAAGCCTTCAGCTGATGAGAGAGTTCCTCCAGCGCGCCATGATCCTGCTCGTCGATTGCGCTCTCGATCAGGGCGACTTTGTCCGGCAACTTGGAGACGAGCGTCTCCACCTGCTCGAGCATGTCGTCGCCGGCCAACTCGGTGATTGGCGCGTCGGGCGTGTTCTCCTCCGAGGGAGGCGTGGTTTTTCCATGCGAAATGTACGTTGCTATCAAGCGAATCAGTTCTGTCCGATCAACTGGTTTCGAGGCATAGTCGTCGCAGCCGGCCTTGATACACTCTTGCCGGTCACCGGCCATTGCGTGGGCGGTCAGAGCGATGATCGGTGCGGCATAACCTTGCTGCCGCAGCAGTCCGGTCGCTTCGAAGCCATCCAGGATGGGCATCTGCATGTCCATTAGGATGCAATCGAACGGTTTGCGTGCGTCACGCGCCGCCAGCGCGGCGTCGAGTGCGAGCTTGCCGTTTTCAACGACCGTCACGTGCGCGCCGGCTTTTCTTAACAGAAACGAGATGAGGCGCTGGTTGTCGGGACCGTCTTCCGCAAGAAGGATGCGGTGGCCTCGGAGGGTGGACGGGGAAAACGGTGCGACGGCGTTATCGACCTTGGACGGCACGACCTCTAGCTTGGGGTCTTCCAGCATTTTCACGCCGTTGAGCGAACCGGTGGGGACGCTGGCACGGAAGGTCGAACCGCCGCCGATGTCAGTTGCGACCACGGTGACGTCGCCTCCGAGCAACTCGGCGAACCGCCTGCTGATGGCGAGGCCGAGGCCAGTGCCGCCGTACTCTCGCGTGATAGTGCTCTCGGCCTGCACGAACGGCTGGAACAGCCGGGCGGTCTGATCCTCGGTCATGCCGCGTCCCGTATCAATCACATCGAATTGCAGGCAGGGCTCGTGGCCGTCGTCGACGAATCGGGGGAGTAGGCGGACGGTTCCTGTCGTGGTGAACTTGATCGCGTTACCGACAAGGTTGATGAGAATCTGCCGCAGAAGTTGGGGGTCGCTTCGGATCGTCTCCGGGAATGTTCCGAGGTATTCGATGTTGAAAGCCAGTCCCTTGGCGTCGGCTCGGACACGCATCAGCGAGCCCACGTCGGCGATGAGTTTGCAGGGCTCGCAGCGGATCCGTTCCGCAGTCAGCTTACCCGCCTCGACCTTGGAAATGTCGAGGATAGCGTTGATGACGCCGAGTAGGTGCTCTCCGTTTCGTCGGATGGTGTGGATACAGTTCAACTTTTCCTGCACGGACTGGTCAACGTCGAGCATGTTCTCAGCGAAACCGAGGATGGCTGTCATGGGGGTGCGGATCTCGTGACTCATGTTGGCGAGGAACTCGCTTTTGGACCGGTTCGCGGACTCGGCGTCTTGCTTCGCGGCTTCAAGCTGCGCCATGGTCCGCTCCAATTCGACCACGGCGCGTTTTTCGCTCTGAAGTGCCTCGGCGGTAATCGCGCTGCTTTCGCGTAGCTCGGTCTCTGCCTGCTTGCGCTCGGTGATGTTCGTATCGGTGCCCACCATCCTCAGTGGCCTACCCGCACCATCGCGCGACACGACGCGTCCCCGATCCAGGTTCCACCGGTATTCGCCCGAGGCAGCGCGGAGCCTGTTCTCGCAATCGTAGGCGGGGGTGCTCCCGTCGAGGTGAGCGTTCAACGTTTCCATGCAGCGCGACTGGTCATCGGGATGGACGATACTCTCCCAAAAACTGATATGGGGTGGAACCTCGTCCCGTGTGTAGCCGAGCGACTGGATCCAAGAATCACTGTAACGCACCTCTCCGGTCACCACGTTCCAGTCCCACCCGCCGTCGCTGACGGCATCGAGGGTGAGCCTGAGGCGTTGCTCGCTCTCTTGCAATTGCCGAACCAGCGGATCAGTGATTCGAAGGGTCAGCCCCACGCCGGCAAGTACGAGCAAGACCGTTACTCCACCGGCGATCAGCCCAGCCACCAAGAACGGCGCGCGGACTTCCGCCAAGTCCGACTTTGCCACCACTCCCAAACCAAACCTCGCTACTGGGCAATATGCCGCGAGCACTCGTTCGCCACGGTAATCGAGCCCCAGAATCGTCCCTTCTTGGCCCAGCATTGCCCTGCGCATCGGCTCGGCCCATTCTGATGCCCACGGCACGGGATCGGGGTTGCGGCCTTCGCCGTGCCGGAGGGGGTGGAGGAAGACAATCTGGTCGCCAATACGCTGAGCAACGACGATTTCGAGCGTATCGTCGAACGCTGGAGTGTTGACGCGGGCGTCGGCGACGATGTTCGCCGTGTCAGCCAAAACTGATCCGCTGGGGTGGGCCGCCTGGTCATGCTGCTCGTCATGCTTGACAACGGCCTCCACGAGGCGTGCGTGCCCACTTGCAGTGGCCGCCAAGAGCTCCCGCCGCGCTTCAAAGTCAGTCCGATAGAGGATCGCTATGGTGACTGCGGCCGTGCAGAACATACCGCCCGCCATCACGAGTACGGAAGAGATGACAATCCGCTTTCGGTCACTCAAGATGACACTCCCCGTGCGCGATACCTCGGCTGCGATGAACTGTCGTCTTGCATGCGACAGACCGTGTCTCGTGTCCGCATGGCCAGATTGGCGTCGAGCGGTGTATCTTGCGTGACAGTGACCCAGAGTGATCCGGTACGCCCCAGCAGACGGGCCTCGACGCCACAAAGCACCACGCACTGTTCTTCTTCAGCAGGCAAATCGGCATTAAAGCACGCGCGCTTGCTCTCGCCTCGCCGTCATGGTCTGAGATTGGCATTCACCCGATAAAGTCGCCCCTCAAGTCACGGCGAGGCGCGATGAGGCGGGCGTGTTCCATCGCGCCTGTCGCGGACGACACGATGCGGTTCCTCCCCAGAAAACGGGCCAGACTCTGGGCGCTGAATGCTAACAGAAGCCTAACCTGTCCGGTGGGCTACCCAACCGGATGATCAAGTCTCCATTGCCCTGTGGCATCGGCGGGTTGTTCGCGATGGACCTTGACGCTGGGAGCGATGCACAGTAGTAATTACGAGGCATCAGGTAGTCTGATTGAAAGGTACCGACTGATGCCCGTTTCACCTTCCGACCACTCCGTTGTAGCGATTCCCTTAGCGCTGACGTTTGACGATGTGCTCTTGGTGCCGCATCACTCGTCGATCACCCCCGATCAGATCAACGTTGGCACACAACTTACGCGCGATATCCGCCTCAACATCCCTCTGGTCAGTGCGCCGATGGACACCGTTACGGAGTCCGCCCTGGCGATCGCGTTGGCCCAACAGGGTGGCATTGGGTTCATTCACAAGAACCTGTCGATCGAGGACCAGAGCACGGAAGTCCACAAAGTCAAACGCTCCGAGAGCGGCGTGATTTGCGACCCGTTCACCCTCCGCCCCACGGACACCATCGCCAAAACGCAGGAGCTGATGGAGCGGCAGAACATTTCCGGCGTGCCGATCACGGAGAAAGACGGCACGTTGCGGGGCATCATTACCCGTCGCGATCTGAAGTTCCGCGAGCCGGCGGGTCAGACCAATGCCGAGGTGATGACGTGCGAGAATCTCGTTACCGCGCCGCCGAACACGACCCTGCACGAAGCCGATCTCATCCTCAACAAAGCCAAGGTGGAGAAACTCCTGCTGGTCGACACCGAAGGGCGATTGGCTGGGTTGATCACCATGCGTGACACGGTTCGCAACCGCGGCTACCAGCAGAGTTGCAAGGATGATCGCGGTCGCCTGCGTGTCGGGGCGGCCGTTGGCGTATTCGATTACGAACGGATCGAGGCACTCATCGAGAACGACGTCGACGTCATCGTCGTCGACACGGCCCACGGGCACAGCGACAATGTCATCAACACGGTCCGCGAAACCCGCGCGCGATACAAAGTGAATCTGGTCGCGGGCAACATTGCGACGGCCGAAGCGGCGAGTGATCTCATCGACGCGGGGGTGGATGCGGTCAAGGTCGGCATTGGCCCGGGGAGCATCTGCACGACGCGGGTGGTTGCGGGCGTCGGCGTGCCGCAGTTGACGGCCATCATGAACGTTCATTCGGTCGCGAAGAGTCACGGCGTTCCAGTGATTGGCGACGGCGGGATTCGTCGATCGGGTGACATCACAAAGGCGATCGCCGCGGGTGCGGATTGCGTCATGATGGGCTCTCTGTTCGCGGGATTGGAAGAATCTCCCGGCGAGCAGGTCACTTGGAAGGGCAGGCGGTTCAAGGAATACCGCGGGATGGGCTCGATGGGGGCGATGGTACGCGGCTCGGCTGATCGCTACGCACAAGCCGATAAGGTAACAAACGGCAAGCTGGTGCCGGAGGGCATCGAGGGTCGGGTCCCGTATCGCGGCCCGCTGTCTGATTTTGTCTATCAACTGGTGGGTGGGCTGAAGGCGGGCATGGGCTACTGTGGTGCCGCGACGATTGACGCCCTCCGTGAGCACGCTAGATTCTGCCGTGTGACCCATGCGGGTCACGTGGAGTCGCATCCTCATGACGTGTCGATTACGAAAGAGTCGCCGAATTATGAAATGGAATATCCCGCTGAATCGTAATTGCGCCATCGCGTTGATCGTGACACTGTCCGCAAGCGGCTGTCACGAGTGGCCGAACATGTTCATCGACGACCTGCCGCTCGCGTCGTCGGCGACGACGGCGACCATGGAGCGCGCCATGGAGGGTGAGTCGGGCGACCCTGGCCGGACGCGCGGTTTTGCGGTCGCGCATATCGAGACACAGGACGGCACGGTGGTCCATGGTCCGCTTTGGTTTGAGGATCCTGTCGAGATGTCCGGGAGCGATGACGGGAGATTCGCGGTTACTTTCGAGGACTACATGTGTGGTCTGTACTGCATGGGCCGATTCATCGTGAACTTTGGCGCGCTGCCACTGAGCATGGTGGTCGATCCGCCTGGTGCGATGGTGTGCAGCGACGGTATCGAGCGGCGTTCGCGCATCTCCTGGCTGCCAGAGCCATACGATGCGGAGCGATGCAGCGGTGCGGCGGAGCCCATCGACGTGCTTGAGGTGTGGACCGCGGGGGACGTGGAAGCGGCGGCAGAAGAGGAAGCCGCGACGGGGGGAGAGACGAACGAATAACGACCACGTCACATCGCCCGACACGACGCCGTTCGCCCTCACGGAGAAGCGTGGCCGTCGAGCGCGGCGGGAGATGCGCCGGTGGATTTGTGCTGCCGGAACGGAACGCCTGAGCCACCTCGCCCTGATGCGGAAGTCTGCCGCATCGCTGACGTTCGTGCGGCGACGGCTTTTGTTTCTGGCCGTGGCTGCATTGGTGTTCGATCTGTCGCACGCGGGTTGGCACTTGGTTGTCCGCACGCCCGACAACGCACCGCTTCTGTCCATGTCGCCGGCGAGCAACGGATGGATGCAGCTTTCATCGGTTGACATGATGCCCGACGACTTCGGTTGCGTCGCGGTATGGTGGAATACGACGCGCAGCGCGGTCGCGGTCGTGCCGGGTCTCATCGCGGGTATTCTGTTGGCGTACTCGGTGATGGGTGTCATCGGGTTTGGCGTTCGCGCGTTGGCTGGGCCGGTGGTTCGCGAGGAAGATCGCCTCGGTGCGGGATTGCGTTACAGCACGGTCTGGTTCCAACCGTTGATGCTGGCCGCGCTGGTCATGCTCACCATCCCGTTGATTAGCGCGTTGCGCGCGTCGTCGGTCCCGCTGGTTCCGCCGCCGGTCGTGTTTCTGGCGGTGGCTGCGGTTCTGGCGGGCGTGGCTGGGTTCATGTGGTGGTTCATGCTGGTGCGTCTCGCGCAGACGTTGCCGATGGCGGTTCGATCGCGCGTTACCACCTACCTCGCCGTCGTCGCACCGGTGTTGATTGCGGCGTTGATTGTCGGTTGGCGATACGGTATGGAACGTGCGTATGATTTTGTTTGGACTTTGTTGGATCTGAGGTGGTAGTCTTGACGGGCAATGCGGAAACAATTGCGGTACTTAACTTTGGCGGGCAATACACGCAGCTCATCGCCCGGCGTGTGCGTGAGCACCACGTCCGCAGCATCATCACCAGGCCTGACGTCTCGGTCGACGAACTCCGCAAAGAAAACGTGTCTGGCGTAATCCTGTCCGGCGGTCCGTCGAGCGTGTACGCTGACGGCGCCCCGCGGTGTCGCGATGATGTTTTCGACATGGGCGTTCCGATTCTGGGTATCTGCTACGGAATGCACATCGGCTGTCAGATTTTGGGTGGCGATGTCCGATCCACCTCGAGCCGCGAGTATGGCCGGGTGAATCTGCACGTCGTCGAACGCGATTCGATTTTGCGTCACGTCTCGGCTGAAACGAGCGTGTGGATGAGTCACGGCGACATCGTCAACACGCTGAGCGACGATTTTGTTTCGCTTGCGCATACAGAATCCTGCGCCTACGCAGCCGTCAAGCACCGCACGCGCCCGTTCGTCGGCGTGCAGTTTCATCCCGAGGTGACGCACACGCCGGAAGGAAGCCTCATTATCCGCAGTTTTCTTTTCGACACGTGTGGCTGTAAGGGTGATTGGCGACTCGGCGATGTTCTTAAGGACACCGTCGCGTCCTTGCGGCAGCGTGTTGGCGACGACGAGCGTGTGATCTGCGGCCTGAGCGGCGGTGTGGACAGCTCGGTCACGGCTGCACTGCTTCACGAAGCTATCGGCGATCGCCTGGTGTGCATCTTCGTCGACAACGGGCTGATGCGAAGTGGCGAAGTGGAACTCGTCGAGTCCACGTTCAAGGAACATTTTCACATCGATCTGCGTGTCGCCCGTGCCGCGGATCAATTCCTCGGCAAGCTCGATGGTGTTTCCGACCCACAGGAGAAACGCACGATCATAGGCCATGAGTTCATTGAGGTATTTAAGGACGAAGCCAAGCGCATCCCCAACGCCCGTTTTCTCGCCCAGGGCACTTTATACCCCGACGTCATCGAGTCCGGTCACAGCCTCGGCGGCACGGCAGCGAACATCAAGCTGCACCACAACGTCGGAGGCTTGCCGGAGGAACTCGGTTTCGAGCTGATCGAGCCGTTGCGTGAGTTGTTCAAAGACGAGGTCCGCCACCTCGGCGAGCAGCTTGGCTTGCCCCACGACATGGCCTGGCGGCATCCCTTCCCGGGACCTGGCTTGGCGGTTCGCATCATCGGCCCGGTCACGACTGCGAAGCTCGAAATCCTGCGTCAGGCGGACAAGATCATGATCGACGAGATCGTTGCGGCCGGTTGGTATCCGAAAATCGCTCAGGCGCTGGCGGTGTTGTTGCCCGTCCAGTCGGTGGGCGTGATGGGCGACGACCGCAGCTACCACGATCAGTGCGCTATCGCATTGCGTTTCGTTGAGAGCGTCGATTTCATGACGGCGGATTGGGTACACATCGACCACGATCTGCTCGGACGCATTTCAGCCCGCATCATGAACGAGGTCCGTGGTGCCAACCGCGTGGTCTACGATATTTCCAGCAAGCCGCCGGCCACCATCGAGTGGGAGTAGTGCGCGTTTACGACGATTATCGGCCGAGGGTTTAGTGACATGCCTGGGCGCACGACTTGTCTCGGGGGCGATTTCCTGCAATAATCTAGAGTTATGTCCTCTACAGAGACCATCCTGGTCCAAGCGACGCCGGAGTTTCGTCGCCAGCTTGAGGCCGAGGCCGCAAAGCTGAATCTGACGGTGTCGGCTTACATCCACTATCTGCACGCGCGAGTGGCGCCTGGACACGACGCAGCGCGCTTTGATCGGCACGTCCGCGAGGTGTTTGGGCGGCACGGAGAGTTGATACGCAGGCTTGCGAAGTGAACCCGCCGCCGCGATTCCTGTCCGTCGCCGACGTTTGCTCACTGCACGCCATCGCGATCGAGGATCAGGGCGGCGACCCATCCATCCGCGACGTGGCACTGCTGGACTCCGCTGTCGCGACACCCGCGCAGCAGTTTGGCGGTAAGTACCTGCATGAGGACATCCCAGCGATGGCCGCCGCTTATGCGTTTCATGTCTGTATGAACCATGCGCTCGTGGACGGCAACAAACGTGCTGGCGTAGCCGCGATGATCGCATTCCTTTTCGACAACGGGTGGAGCTTCGACGCTACGCCCAATGAAGCGGAGCCGATCATCCTCGACCTCGCTGCAGGGAAACTGGACAAATCTGCGTTTACGACTTGGGCGAGGAAACATATGCACGAGAAACCCAAGATGGAGCTACGCGATTTCTTCGCGAGACTGAAGTACCAGTCCATCGCGGAGTGCCTGCAAGCAGGCCTCGTTCATGACCGGCCAGAGCATGCGCACAAAGAACGACTCGACACAATGATG
>JAJDDU010000469.1 GCA_029260155.1 Phycisphaerae bacterium
TGCTGGGGATGACCATGGTCGCATAGCTGAAGAAGCGATTGTCGGAATCGGTCTCATCCACGATGAACGTCATGGTCGCTGTTTCGCCGGGGGCGATGGGCGGAATGCCTGTGTCGCTGGCCATCACGCCCTCCACGGCGCCGTGCCCGCCCGCCAAGAAGAGATCACTGAGCGGACCGGCGTTGCCGTCTTCGGCTAGGCGTTCGAGCTGCTGGGACGCGGCGAAGTTGAGGTCGTGCGAATCGAAACCGCCGGAGTGGAAACCGACCCAGACGGGTGTTAGCCACGTGCCACCCTCCGGAGCGCGGTTTTCGATGATGACCCGAACGCCGGTCACGGCAAGTGTCGTTTCGGCGGCTACCAGTGACAAACACAGGGTAGTCAAGGCTGCGATGGTGCGTCTCGTATGCATGTTCAAAGTCCTTTCTCAGTCTGCCTATGCGCCGGTGAAAACCAAGCTGAATGAGGCGTAGTCGTGAAAATCAACATCAGCGTCGTTATCAAAATCGAAACCATCCAGGCAGCCGTCGCTGGTCATTGGCGGGGGCGGATCGGGTGTCTCACCGGGGTTGGCCATGCAGTCGTTGAAACGGGCGAAATCGGTGGTGTCGACGTCACCGTCGTCATCCGCGTCGCCGTTGGCACGGGTCTCCAGGGTGAGTTCTTTGAATACCGGCGAGGAGTCGACGTCGGTCGTATCGAGCAGCAGGCGATACTGCAAATACCGCGCTTCCACGTCGACGAGGTCGGCCAGATTCTGCCCGGAGGAGTCGGCGGTCATGAACGGCCCCAAGTTGGAGGGGTTGTTCGAGGCACGCACCTGCACTGCGAGATTCGTGTCGGCGTTCTCCGCCACTTCCCACTCGATCGTCTCCCAGCCTGGGCTTCCGCCGGCGTCGAGGACGGAGCTGATGAGGTCGCCGTTCGGAACGTACTGCGTCAAGTCGAACCAGCAGAGCTGGCGGGCGTCGTTGCCGGCGAAGTCCTCATCGGAGCAGACCGCGTCCAGCCGGCCGTCGGTGTTGGCGTCGGCGAAAGTCGCTCGTGGACGGCTTTGGAACCCCAGCGAAATCAGGCGCGGGCTCCAGATGCCGCCGTCACCGGTCGTGTTCTCGATCCAATAGACGGCGCCGCTTGATCCCCCGGTTTGCTTTGTGAAGAGCGCGTCGAGGTCGCCGTCGCCTTCCACATCGCCCAACTCGATGGCCAAACCGAACGAACCGTCGACGACGTAGCGGGGAAACCACACGGAACCGGTACCGGCGGTGTTCTCCCACCAGCCGATCTGCGCGGTCTGATACGAGCCGCCGATGATGTCCAAGTCGCCGTCGTTGTCGACGTCGCCGATGTCCGCGTAGGTGAGGCTGTTCAGGTTGGCGCTGACCGTGCGCTTCAGCCAGAGCGACCCGTCTCCATTGGCGTTGTCGAACCAGGCGACGCGGCCGTCCTCGCAAGATACGATGTCTAGGGCGCCATCACTGTCGATGTCGGCGATGTGGACTTCCCAGCCGCTGCCGGCGTGGGTCTCGAGCTCGTGCGCGGCCCACGTATCTCCTTCGCCGTCGAGGTTCTCGAACCAGGCGATATCGGCGTCCTGCTCGCCTACGCCCCCCGTAAGCTCCGATGCGCCGGCCAGGTCGATGTCGCCGTCGCCGTCCAGGTCACCCGCGTCGATGTAGCGCGCCCCATGGAAGAACCCGCCCACGACGTGCTGCTCCCAGGACGACCCGTCACCGGCCAGGTTCTCGAACCAGGCGAACCGGCCGTTGATGCCGAGTCCGTCGGGGTCGTCGGGATCGATCCCGAAGTAGGCCGAGGCAATCACGTCCACATCGCCGTCGCCGTCCAAGTCAGTAGTGTCAACGTACCAGGCGCCGTAGAAATCGCCGTCGACGACCTGCTGTGCCCACGTGCCGTTGGCTTGCCTCCGCCACCAATAGACGGCGCCCAGGTCATTGGAGATATCGGTGACGGGTTGGGGGCTCACGATATCGTTGACCCCGTCGCCATCGATGTCGCCGACCGCAACCGATTTCGGATGGCCGGCATCACCGGCAATGACGTTCTGTAGCGGCGCGGGCCGCGGCGTGCTGCGCAGGGCGATTTGACCCGCGAGCGGACGCCATGCGACGTCGTCGGAAGCTTGGAATCGGTTGCCCCACGGCTGCACCGGCCCCTGCGTGCCCGCTCCGCCCGACCAATCGGTCTGCACGTGTGGGGCCTGCGCACCTACCGGCGCGACGCAGGTCAGCGCGAGCAGAGCGATCCAAGGCATCGGCTTCCCGCGTTGTCGTGTGAAAGTTATCGATTCCTTGACGGTAACTACCATTGGACAATCCTCGAGCAACAAGTTCAGAGTATTCGATTGCTACTCCCGTACTGTTTCAACTTTGCCGGTTGGCGTACCGTCGGCTGCGTTGCCCATGGCTTGCAACACACCGATGCCGACGTCTTCGATCGTCATGTCGATGAGCGGCTTGATGGCGAAGGGGGCGGCGCTGTCGTCCGGCTCTGGCTCGACGCTTATCACGGCCGCGAAATCCGTCAGCACGATTGGAGGATCGACGAAGTCCTGTCCCGGGAACGGGGGGGCACCATCAGAGCCAGACGTGTCACCAGCGTCGTCTGAATCAGACACATCGGCTGACGTGAACCGTCCAGTGCTGATCGGACCGTCCGGTCCGACGACCCAGCCTTCGTAGGACCATCCGGCCGGCAGCGCGGGAAGTTCGAGCGACGCGCCGGGACCCGAAGCGGGGTCAAGCCACCAGATGCCCTGGTCGAAGTCTTCGTCCGTGTCGGCGGAACTGGGAGTATTGAGGATGTACGCACCTGAGGCAGTGGCGAAATCGTCGCCGATCGCGGCCTCGTGCCCCACGCTCAGGTCGGCCGTGTTTCCGTCCCAAGCACCGGCGAGAACGTGTGTGTCAGCCGGTGCGGGATCGTCTCCGTCGGCCGGCTCGATGGTGAGGACGAACAGCGTCGCGGACTCCGCGTCGTCGTCATTAACGTCGAACTCCGCAGGGTCGGGTTGGCCGGTTTCATCAACGCTGAAGCGTCCCGTTGAAACCGGGCCACCGTCGACGATCAGCCACCCCTCGTAAACGTACCCGTCGCCGAGAGGCTCGAGCCCGTCAAATTCGGCACGCAAAGCGCTTGAGTCCGACATAGCGCCACCTGGGATCGGAAAATCGCAACCGATGAGTGTGCCGACCGTCGCGGCGATTGCCGACACCACCAAACCGCGTCTTTTCAAAGAGAAACCCGTCATTGCAGTAGACCTCCAAGTCAGTTCGTAACCACCGCATGCTGCCGCTCAACCCCCTGAGCGACTCCGCGGAACACTGGGTTAGTCGTGCGGACCCCCGAATCCTGACTGGCAATCTTCGCCTGTTTAGGAGGTGTATTGTATCGCCTGGTGAAGGAAGACGTGACGCCTTAATCTCAAAGCCGAACCCCAGATGCAGGTTCTATTGCGGCAATAGAGATGAACGCGTTTTTCAGCAACGCTTCAGTATGGTTGCTCGGTGCCTCCGTTGCGGAGCCAAGCCAACGGTTGAAAACTCAGCGATCCAATCTTCAATCTGTCGTCATCAGCCCCTTCGGGAGCCGTGCAATCGGATACACATTGTGGCGCTGGTCGTAGTAGGGTGACCGGCGGTAAAAAAAGTTGAGTCTCGCTCTCGGATCAGCTGCGAATTCGGGATCGTCCGCCAATTGCTCCTCGAACGCAGCCTTCAAAGCGGGGTCGCGCTCGGCCATCTCGCGGGCGATGGGCTCGAAACTGTAGGACTCGAAATACTCCTTCTGCTCGAAGATCGCGTTGAAAAACCCCCACGCAACGAGCGAATCGGGCGCGTCCGGCTCTAGCAGGTGTACCACGATCCGCGCCCCCGACTGATCGAGCGGCACGACGAGCGTGCCTTTTGGAAACCGCTTCTGGTGAGTCTCCATGATCGTCGAATACTTCGGGCGAAACCGTCCCTCGTAGGGCGCTGCCGGGAATCTCACGTCCTCAAATCGACACGTCTCGACCGGCAGCACGCGTTCGCTTTCGAGCTCAGAGAACCGTACGCCGTGCAGCTCGAGCTTTTCACGAACGAAGTGCCACTCGGCTGGCACCAAATAGACCATCGGCGGATTGATCGCCTTCGCGACGGCATGACCGTCGGAGTATTGCACGTCGACATCCACCGGAGCAGTGCCATAGACTGGCACTTCAGAGCCCATGATGTCGCTCTCGCGGTGCGTCGTCTTCACTCCTTTGAAGGCGAATGGCGTGGAGTCCTCAGTTCGCTTCAGCGTGAGCGTGACGCGACCATCATCGCCCGCACCTCTCAGCGCCTCCGCCCGCGCATCGGCTTTCTTGATCGCCTCGCGCAACAGTTCAGGCCGGCGGTTCAATTCACCCAGCGTCTGCGCCATGAACTCGTACGTCGAGCGGACGCGACCCTTGAATGGCTTGAGCGCGTGGGCTTCGAGCAAGATCGAAGGCCGATTGCACAACGCCGCGTACCCGGTCGAAAAACGCGGCGGCATCCCGCCGGGACCATGCACGCCCTTAGACGGATCGCTCCTGTCGGTGAGCCCGAAGTACGGCATCGTCTCATGGCCGGCCGCCCCCATCGCGGGCGTGACAACCGGATAGAGCGTATCCGTGACCCATTTCGCGATAGCAGGGTCGACGTCCTGATGAATGGCTGACGCGTACAGCAGCACGTAGCGATGGTCGCTGCCGTCGGTCGTGTGGTTGTCGAAAAAGAAGTCCGGCTGCCAAGCTTTCCACAGGCGCAGCCAATGCTGCATCTCGACGGTGTCCGCCTTCAGGTAGTCGCGGTTCAGATTCAGATTGTTGGCGGTGACGCGCCAGCCCATCTCGTCCGGACCGTTCTGATTCCCGCGATTGTACGGGCCTCGACGTTCGTGCCCATCCGCGCTGAAGATCGGCATCACAAGAACAGTCACGTGTTCGAGCAACCCCGCGTGCGACCTCGTCAGCGTGATGTCCCGCGCCAGGGCCAAACTGGCTTCTTTGCCCGCACACTCGCCCGCGTGGATACAATTCTGAAGCAAGACCACGAGCTTGCCGCTGCGCCGCGCAGCCTCGGGCGTAAACGCACCATCGCGCGACAAGATAAGCAGCGGTAGATCGCGACCCTGCGGACTCTTGCCGAACGTCGTGTACTTTGCCAACGGCGTCGCGGCAGCCAATCGACGACAATAATCGACAGCCTCCGCGTAGGTGCTCGTTTCGCGATAGTCCGTCCGCTCGGCCGTCGTCTGCCAGTCATCCGCCGATACAGCCGTTGATGAAAGCAGAAGCACCGCGACAATCTGACATCGTCTGATCATAACTGTCCTCAAGAAAACCTGATTCCGGCCAACCCGTCTGAATTCTATCACGCCGCACTGCGGTGCAAACCCTCTGGTAACCTGGGATTCATCCTGTTAACCTGCCGTCTCCAGATGATGACCCCAGACTATGAGGAGTTGACGTCATGCTTCGATCGAAACAACGTGCGCTCGTATTCGTTTCGCTTCTGGCCACGACCGCCGCGGCCCAAAACGTCCAATTCGAAAAGTACGAACTGCCCAACGGCATGACCGTCATCCTTCACGAAGACCACGCCCTGCCGGTGGCCTGCGTAAACATCTGGTACCACGTCGCCTCAAAAGACGAACCTCAAGGCCGATCCGGCTTCGCCCATCTGTTTGAACACCTCATGTTCATGGGCACCAAGCGCGTACCCGGCTCCGACTTCGACAACATCATGGAAGCGGGCGGCGGATGGAACAACGCGAGCACCAGCGAAGACCGCACCAATTACTTTGAGATGGGCCCCTCCGAACTGCTGCCCACCCTGCTTTGGCTTGAGGCCGATCGCCTCGAAGGGCTCGGCGAGTTTATGACCCAGGAGAAACTCGACAAGCAACTCGCCGTCGTCCGCAACGAACGACGCCAAAGCTATGAAAACGCCCCCTACGGTAAGTCCGAACTCCGCGTCTACGAGATGATGTTCCCTGAAGGGCACCCCTATCACATCCCGGTAATCGGCACGCACGAAGACCTCACTGCCGCCACCGTCGACGACGTCAAGAACTTCTTCGCCACCTATTACATCCCCAGCAACGCGTCACTGGTCGTCGCGGGCGATTTCGATCCCGCTGAAATCAAGCCGCTCATCGCGAGCCTATTCGGCACCCTCCCGCGAGGATCCGACGTCGTACACGCGAAGGCCGACCCCGTAACACTCACTGATGTCACGCGCCTCACCGAAACCGACAGCGTCCAATTCGCACGAACGCAGATGGTCTACCACAGCCCGGCCCAGTTCGCCCCGGGCGATGCGGAGGCGGACCTGACGGCCGCCATCCTCTCTTCAGGGATCTCAAGCCGCCTCTACCAAAAACTCGTATACGAAAACGAGTTGGCCGTCAGCGTCAGTGCTTATCAAGCTTCCATGTTGCTGGGCTCTCTGTTCTACATCGAAGCCACCGCCCGGCCGGGCGTCTCGCTCGACACGATCGAAGAAACAATCGACCAAGTCCTCGCCGAGTTCGCAGCCAAAGGCCCCACGGCCGAAGAGTTGGAGAGACAGCAGGCCCAGATCGAATACGGAGCGCTCTCGCGATTGCAGTCAATACTCGCAAAGGCCGACCGCCTTAACCAATATGACTTCTACTTCGGCGAGCCCAACGCCTTCGCCCGCGACCTCGACCGCTACCGAAACGCCACACCCGCAGGCGTACGCAAGTGGGCCGCCAAAATCCTCACCCCCGACGCCCGCCTGATCCTCCGCGTCATACCGGAAATCAAAGCGTCCGAAATCAACCCCCGCGACGGTCAGCCCACCCCCGCTGTCGGTAAGCCGTTCTTGCCAATGGACCCCACCACGCTAACGCTGTCCAACGGCATCACCGTCCACCACTGGCAACGCAGCGAGATGCCCCTCGTCGCCATGACCATGCTCCTGCCAACGGGCTCGACATGCGACCCGTCCAACAAGTCAGGCCTCTCATCGCTCACCGCCAACATGCTCGACGAAGGGTCCGGCGGCCGATCCGCCATCGAATTCGCCGACGCGCTCGACACCCTCGGCGCCAGTTTCCGCGCATCAGCTTCGCTCGAATCGACGCGCGTCAGTCTATCGACGCTGTCGCGCAGCTTTGAGAGCGCACTGGAACTGTACGCCGACGCGATCCTGCGGCCCAACTTCGACGATAAAGAATGGCAGCGCGTTCACAGCCTCCACCAACAGCGTCTGATCCAAGCCCAGGATCAACCGCGTTCCGTCGCGAGCCGCGTCGCCATGCGGGCCTTCTTCGGAGACGAGCACCCCTACAGTCGCCCCACCGCCGGCACGCCAAAGACCGTCGACGGCCTATCCTTGGACGACATCAAGACCTGCTTCCGCCAGACCTATAGACCCAAGAACGCCGTGCTCCTTGTGGCCGGTGATCTGAACGCGGAACAACTGAAATACCAATTGGAAAAGAACTTCGGATCATGGACCGCTTCGCCCGGTGTCAAATCACTGACACCGCCCCGCTGCCCCGCACCAGCAAACCGCAAACTCCGCGTTGTCATCGTCGACCGCCCCGACGCCGTCCAGACCGTCGTCCGCTTCACCATGCCCGCCGCCGGCTACGCCCATCCGAATAGACCGACCCTTCAATCGCTCAACACAATCCTCGGCGGTAGTTTCACCAGTCGTCTGAATCAAAACCTCCGCGAAGAACACGGCTACACCTACGGAGCACGCTCCAGCTTCACCATGAACCCCTCAGCCGGCTACCTCGTCGCATCGTCTAGCGTACGCACCGACGTCACCGGCGATGCGATACGCGAGTTCCTCAAGGAATTCGCCGCCATCCGATCGGCCGACGTGTCAACGACCGAGGCAGGCAAGGCGGCGGCTACGCGACGAACGCAGATGGTCCAGTCGTTTCAAGGCCTAACCGGAATCCTCAACACGGCTGCGACCCTGGTCCGCAACAGCCAACCCTTTAGCGCCGTAGGCCAGGAACTGAACGCCATCGCCCGAATCACCGACGCCGACCTAAACCGCTTGGCCCACAACGCCATCCCGCTCGAAAAGGCCCTCCTCGTCCTCGTCGGTGACAAGAAGGAGATTCTCAAGCAACTCGATGGCCTCGATCTGCCGACACCAGTAGAATCAACGGTCACTGGCGACTAGACAAACGTCCTCGGAGATGGAAGCAATGAAACGCACACGCGGATTCACGCTCATCGAGCTACTGGTCGTCGTCGCGATCATCGGATTGCTAATGTCAGTTCTCATCCCGTCGCTCAATGGTGCGCGTCACCAGGCCAAGCAGGTCAAGTGCAAAGCAAACTTGCGCCAGATCGGCGTCGCACTCGAAGCCTACGCGAGCGGGTCAAGGTCGTGGTACCCTGAGTGGTCGGGGTGGCATGTGTGGGGTTTCTTCGGAACCGAGTCCGACGGTGCTGAAGGCGACCAGGAAGGTCCCGCCTGGACCGAACGACTGAAGGAGGACGGCTCGCTGCCGAGCATCAACATCTACACCTGCCCGAGCTTTCCGACGCACCTACCCATCACCTACTTCCACACCGCCTACTCAGCCTGGACGCGACACCAGCGAAGGAGCACGCTACAAAATTGGATCCGTCATCCGTCGAGTTTCGTCATGAGCGGTGATTGCACGAACCCGTTTTTCTACGTGCCGCCGTTCGGAAACAACCCCCTCGAGACACGAGACGACGCCGACATGGACAATGCGAGCTACCCCTGCCTCGACTGGTCAAACGCGGTCCATAGTAACGACAGCAACAACGTGCTCTTCGCCGACGGACACGTTTCAGCCTACACGAAGTTCGACAAAACCCAGATGACCCTCGACACCCAAACGCGCGGCGTCGCATGGGGCGACCTCGAAGAACCCGACCCCACTCCAGGTCTATGAGCCGAGTCAGCAGACGCTCATGTCCACTTCTCGCGTCCGTAGTCGCCTTCTGCGCCATCGCTATCGCAGCGTCGGCCGATGACACTGACCGCGCACTCGAAGTGGCCGGACTCTCACCCGAGCAGATCCGCATAGACCCGCTCGACCTAAACACATTCGACAACCACCCCGCCCGCCTCGCGATCGTCGAATGGACGCTCGCAAACCCGCTCAAAGCGCCCGTTTTAGGCGACTACATCACCGACAAGTGCACCGTGTCCGCCCCGCGCGACAGTGTCGACGTACTCGCCCAACTCTCCCGCTGGCTGGGCAAGACCATTCGCCGCGGACTGATCGGCGACCCGCTCGAACGTGCCAAGAAACTCTCCAACACAGATGACCCAATCATCATCGCCGTCGAACGAGCCTATCGCGTAGGCGGCGTACCACTGCCCGCCGCCGTGCGAAAATCAATCGAAACCCAAACTGCCGGCGTCCCCCCCGACGAACTCCGCGCAGTCGCCCTACTACTACAGACCATCTGCGACGCCCATCAATGGGTCGACCTTGCCCTTACAGACCGCCCCGCCGACAAATGGGCGGAGTTACTCGCCGAACTGCGCAAGACCACCAAAGAACCGGAGCGCGAAGAAACAGCCTCGCCATTCGACGACTTCCGCCGACAGAAATCCCTTACCGATGCGCTCGTGCAGTTCGACCCGAGCTTAATGTTCGTCGGATCACAGGAAATCGCATTCGCAGTGGACGCACTGACCGAGATGGTTCAGAAGACACAGCCGCCGCCCACGTGGACTCTGACGGTCCCAACGCCGATCGGAGAAATCTCCATCGGCGGCAAACATCGCGTGGCGAAGGGTGACGCCCCGCTCTTACTGATCGATTGGGCGGGTAGTGACACTTACACGACACTCGCGACAACAACCGCACCCAACCGGCGTGTATCCATCGCCATCGACTTCGACGGCGACGACCACTACGTCAACACCAAATTCGACGGCGGAAACTTCGCTTCCGGCCAATGCGGAATCGCAATGCTCTTCGACCTCGCAGGCAACGACGAATACCGCATCACGCGCAACGGAATCAGCCACGCACTGTTCGGCGTGGCCATGCTATTCGATGCAGCCGGTGACGATACATACGTCGCAATCGAACACGCCCAAGCGGCTGCTTACGCGGGCGCAGCCGTGCTCATCGACGTCGCTGGAACCGACCGCTACGAAATCCACACGCACGGTCAAGCCTATGCAGGCCCCGGCGGAGGCGCTGTGCTCGCCGACGTATCCGGCGACGATCACTACATCGCCAACGACACCGACATCCGATTCCCGTCATCGCAATCCGACGAGCACAACAACTCCCTCGCCCAAGGCGCCGGCTTCGGCTGGCGGGCGGACTATCAAGAAGGACTAAGCATCCCCGGCGGCATTGGCATACTCTTCGACGGCGGCGGCGATGACGAATACTCTTGCGGCATCTTCGGCCAGGGCGTCGGCTATTGGTTGGGAATGGGACTACTCGTCGATCGAAACGGCAACGACCGCTACAAAGGCCAGTGGTACGCACAAGGCGCCTCCGCCCACTTCGCCGCCGGCATCCTGCTCGACCGCGAAGGCGACGACCACTACGAAGCCCACATGAACATGGCCCAAGGCGCAGGCCACGACGTCGGCATCGGCGTACTGTTCGACGACGCCGGCAACGACCGCTACCAAGGCCCATCACTCAGTTTGGGCGCCGGAAACGCCGCAGGTCTAGGCCTCTTCGTCGATCGCAAAGGCGACGACCACTACAACACGACCGGAGGCAACTCCAACATAGGCCACGCATCCCAAAACCGCACCGGCACCCTCCGCGCTGCAATTCCAGCCATCGGCCTATTCCTCGACCTCAGCGGCCAAGACCATTACCCCCAAGGTCGCGGCGGCAACGCCACCCATTGGACCTCCGCCCCGTCCCCACCGGACGGCACCCTCCCCGGCATCGCCCACGCCATCGACAAGTAGCCATTCCGAGCAAAGCGAGGAATCTAGACAGGTAGGACGGATCCCACCCGCCGTTCGCACAGATGCCCCCCCGTCGTCGCGCCGAGCCCTCCCCCGTCATTCCGAGCCCCCCACGGCATTCCGAGCAAAGCGAGGGATCAAGCCGCGAACCAAGCGGATCCCCGAACGCGCCGCAACGCGCCCCA
>JAJDDU010000470.1 GCA_029260155.1 Phycisphaerae bacterium
GCGCAGCGGTTTAGTCCACCCGCCCGTCGTCACCCCCCCAATTCCCCCCGAACGACTCTCCGGCGGATAATAAACAGACTTCCATTCTCGCCCCCAAGAAGCCCGCGGATTGTAATCCGTGGGATCTCCCCCACGAGTTGATCCTCCCGACCCGGTTGACCGCACCGCCCCGCAGTCGTACCATAGGCCCTAGCTTGGGCGGGCTCGCTGATTCCGGCTCTCACCCACCTGTAGAAGATCGCGTTGATATCTGGAGCATGACTGAGGGTCAGTCCGCAACCGGTCGGCGGTACAAGAGGTCGCAAACGCATCATGGTAAAATCCGGAACCATCGAAGTGCAGGGCATTGTCACAAAAGCCCTGCCAAACGCCATGTTCAAAGTCGACGCCGACATCGGTGAAGATACCAAGCATGAAGTCCTCTGCACCATCGCAGGAAAGATGCGAAAGTACTACATCCGCATCCTTCCCGGCGACCAGGTCACCATCGAGCTTTCCCCCTACGACCTCGCCCGAGGACGAATCACCTACCGAAAACGATAACCCGATGCAGCATGCTTAGCGGCGACCCGCAGGCGAGCGCGCGCATCACGAAACCACGGAGATTCCAATGCCCACTAACCTGACCGCCAACATGAAGACAAACAAAGGCGACATCACCATCGACCTCTTCGCCGCCGGCGCCCCCATGACCGTCGCCAATTTCGTCAACCTAGCCAAACGCGGCTTCTACGACGGCCTGACATTCCACCGCGTCATCGAAGACTTCATGATCCAGGGCGGTGATCCCCGAGGCACTGGCACCGGCGGGCCTGGCTATCAGTTCGGCGACGAGTTCAGCCCCGACCTGCGCCACGACGGCCCCGGCGTCCTATCGATGGCCAACTCCGGACCCGGCACCAACGGCAGCCAGTTCTTCATCACACACGCCGCAACCCCTTGGCTTGACGGCAAACACACTGTCTTCGGCAAAGTCACCGCAGGGCAAGACACCGTAAACGCCATCGCACAGAACGACACCATCACCACCCTCAAGATTGAAGGCGACCCCGCCGAACTCCTCGAAGCCCAAGAGTCGAACCTCGAAGCATGGAACAAGACCCTCGACAAGGGATGACCTCGCCGCACCGTTCGCGGCCGTCGCCGCCGCCCAAAACAGTTAAATCCACGAAGTTTCTCCAGTTGCCCTACTCCTCGGGGCTTCTTTGCGCTGAAAGTTTGCTTGCAGTCAAGCTGCAATAACGATACTATCGGACTGTTCGATCGACCCCGAGCGCTGCTTCCCCCATTGAGCGGCAACGTTGTCGAATGTCGTTCACGGTCTTCTTTATTCTGGAGGATGCAATCCA
This sequence comes from Phycisphaerae bacterium, assembly GCA_029260155.1. Taxonomy (GTDB): domain Bacteria; phylum Planctomycetota; class Phycisphaerae; order UBA1845; family UBA1845; genus OFTM285. Next base: position 1,350 of record JAJDDU010000470.1, read on the forward strand.
TGCAACCGAAAAGCGTTGGATCACTGAGAAACTACTCAAGCCCGATGTGTCGCGTCAGGAGCACCCCGGCGATCCTGACCTTCGCCGTTCTCGCCGTCGCTCAAACCGCTGCCCCCCGCGCAGCCGCACAGACCCCGAGCAGCAACAGTGGTGGACCGATCAGTGCGTGCTGTCTCCGCGACGGCACCTGCCATGAAATGCCCATTGTCCACTGCCTCTTGGAGGGAGGCCTGCCGCGACCCCCGGGAACGCCGTGTGATTCCACCGTGTGCACCGAGATTCCGATGCGGGCATGCTGTTTCGCCGACGACACGTGCGGCGACTTGCCCATCATCGCCTGCCTCCTGAAAGGCGGTATCCCCGGTGGCCCCAACAGCGCCTGCGAAGCCGGCGGATGCTCGGCGCTCCCGACCGGTGCCTGCTGTTTCCTCGACCACGACTGCGCCGATCTGAGCAAGATCGAATGTGTTATGGCCGGTGGGCTCCCGCTCGGAAACGGAACTTCCTGCGTCGACAACAACTGCCCCATGCCGCCGAGCGGGGCATGCTGCCTCCCCAACGGCGACTGTGCCAATCTTCCACCCTTCGCCTGTTTCGAAGAACATGGCCATCCGCAAGGACCGGGCTCAACCTGTGACAACACGGATTGCAGCCTATCGAAATGGGCATGTTGCTCCCCCGACGGCGGATGCGACGAATTGCCCGTCTACGAATGTTTAGAAAATGGCGGATTCCCCAGACCCAACCACACCTGCGCAGACGACGTCTGCCCGGCGAACGACGTTGGCGCCTGCTGCTTCACCGATGGAACATGCCAGGAACTGACAAAGCACGCCTGTATCAGGAATGGCGGGCTGCCCAGAACGGATCACGCCTGCGCTGACGACGTCTGCCCGACGAACGACACTGGCGCCTGCTGTTTCCCCAACGGTGAGTGCGTCGATCTGCCACACGAGGTTTGCGCGAACAATGGTGGTTCCCCGCTCGGACCCGGCACTGAATGCAATCTCGTCGACTGCGCGCCCGAGCCGCGCGGCGCGTGCTGCCTCTCGCAGGGCGACATGCCCGTCGCCATTTTCTGCCTCGTCACAACCCAAAGCCATTGCATCGCCGAAGACGGCCAGTACCAGGGCGACGGAACGGAGTGCGACTCCACAGTGCCCTGCGGTCCGCCGCCGGTCGGCGCCTGCTGCCTGACGGACGCTGCCGGGGGCACACAGTTCTGCGTCATAACAACCGGTGAGCACTGCACGCTCGAAGGCGGCGCATACCAAGGCGACGACACGACATGCGATGACCCAGCCATCCCCTGCACACCGCCCCCCATCGGCGCCTGCTGCACCGAGATAGGCGGCTCGCCGCTCCCAATCTGCCTGATGCTCACACCCGGTGAGTGCATGAACATGTTTGGCGTCTACCAGGGCGACGGTACGGTCTGTGACGACACGGACCCCTGCCCGCCACCTATCATGGCCTGCTGTTTCGCCGACGGAACGTGCGCAGACATCCCGCCCAATCACTGCTTCAACGAAGGCGGCACGCCCCAAGGGCCCGGCTCCGTCTGCGGTCCCAACTCCTGCACAGACGTACCCATCGGCGCTTGTTGCCTCTTCGACCCCGCAACCGGAGCGTTTGTCTGTAACGAGATGAGCGCCGAAGAGTGTATGGCCCTTGGCGGGGACTATCAGGGCAACGGCAGCGGATGTGATGCCACCGTCCCCTGTGGCCCACCGCATGTCGGAGCATGCTGCAGCACCGCGGCCGGCGCCCAGCTCTGCTTCATGGGAACGCACCAAGAGTGCATCGCCGAAGGCGGCGACTATCAGGGCGATGGTTCGCAGTGCCCGCCGCTGGGAGTGCCATGTGGTGGCACTTCTGGCGCCTGCTGCGTCGAAGTGCCCGGTGCTCCGCACCCCATCTGTTTGATCGCCTCACCCGATGAGTGCGCAGCCCAGGGCGGCGCATACGAAGGTGACGGCACGCAGTGTCCGGCAGATCCGAACGCTCCCTGTGGCACCGCGCCCGTCGGCGCATGCTGCGTCACAGACGCATCCGGCACACCGTTCTGCTTCGAGGGTACGCTGGAAGAGTGCATGCTCGACGGCGGTGACTATCAAGGAGACGGCACGCACTGCCCGCTCGATCCCGGCGCCCCTTGTGGCGCGCCCCCGCTGGGCGCGTGCTGCATCCAAGTCCCAGGATCGCCCGATGGCATCTGCATCGAGACGTCCGCCCTGCATTGCATGCTCGAAGGAGGCGACTACCAGGGTGACAACACCCTCTGCACCAGCACCGCCTGCACCGCGCCGCCGATTGGCGCCTGCTGCCTGACCGACGCTGCCGGGGGCATCCAGTTCTGCGTCATGATCACTGCAGACCACTGCATGCTCGAAGGCGGAGCATACCAAGGCGACAACACGACATGCGATAGCCCCAATATCCCATGCACTCCACCGCCGGTCGGTGCCTGCTGCATCGCCATCGCGGGCGACCCTGCCGGCATCTGCATCGTGATCACGCAGGAACACTGCGATGTCGAAGGCGGAACCTACCAAGGCGACGGAACGCATTGCGATTCCAACGTCCCCTGTTCTCCGCCGGCCATCGGCGCCTGCTGCGTCACTGACCCATCCGGCGTGCCGTTCTGCTTCGAGGGCACGCCCGCCGCATGCATGCAGGAAGGCGGCAACTATCAAGGAGACGGCACGCACTGCCCGCTCGACCCGGGCGCCCCCTGTGACGCGCCACCCGTAGGTGCCTGCTGCATCCAACTGCCCGGCACGACCGAATCCTTCTGCATCGAGACGACCGCGTTTCATTGCATGCTCGAAGGAGGCGACTACCAAGGAGACGGCACACTATGTGACCCCACCGTCCCTTGCGGCCCGCTTCCCACCGTCGCCTGCTGCTACCCCGACGGGTTCTGCGAAAACCTTGGTCCCGACGCATGCTTCAACACCGGCGGAATGCCCCAAGTCCCCGGTAGCTCATGCACAGACGCCGGCTGCCCGACCGCACCCATAGGCGCATGCTGCGTCATGGACTCAGCCGGTGGCGTCATGTTCTGCTTCGAGGGCACGCCCCAAGAGTGCAATCTCGAAGCAGGCCAATTCCAAGGTGAAAACACGAGTTGCGCAGACCCCAACACTTGCATCGAGCCCGAAGCAGCCTGCTGCCTCCCAAGCGGCATGTGCGCGATGTTGCCCCCGATGCACTGTTTCATCGAAGGCGGAATCCCCCAATCGGATGCATCCTGCAACAAGGTCGACTGCAACGCACCTCCCACGGTAGCCTGCTGCCTCCCCGACGGAACGTGCGCCAACCTCGACTTCAATGCCTGTCTCCTCGCCAAGGGCTTCCCGCTCCCCGGCGCCCAGTGCGACTCCACAGGAGGCGGATGCCCATAAGGAAATGACCCAGCGGACCAATCCCGCAGTGGGTTAGACCCACAGTCAAACAAAAAAGTGACCCGCCGTCATAGGACGGCGGGTCACTTTCAGTTTCCAGTTTCCCCGTTTAGCGGCGACCCAACGGGGAGCGTCTCCCAATTGTCACTCGCCGGTCTTCAATTCCAAGTTTCCGTTCCCCACAGGCCAGCGCGCCTCCGGATCCCACCGCGAAAACACTGCGCCCAGCCCTTGCAACTGCGTGCCCGTAACGCGCTCCACGAGAATCCCAAACGAGAAGAGCACCTCTTCCAACGTGAATTCGCAATGCCCATAACGCGAAATCGGCACAAATGTATTCTGCGCAAAACTCCCCGCGAAATGGCTCCTGATCAAATACACCCAAGGGTGCAGCCAAGGGATGATCTCATCCCCCGCAGTGTGCAGTAGAACCTGCGGCACCGTCAGCGCGCCCGATGGCTGATAGAAGTCACCAATCTCCGTTATCGCCGCGGCGTCCGCAGAAAAACGCGGCACCGACGCGTTCAACAGAGCGTCGTCAGGCGAACCGGAATACACCCGCGTCGCATTGTCGAACGGCAATCCGCCCAGCTTCGCGACGGCGTCATTTGTCCCGAAAACGTTGTACCAAAGCAGCGTCAGCACGGTGTTCTCGATGGAGGCTTCCAGTCCGGTCGGATCCCAGAAGTCGACCGGAGCGTCCGCCACGTCCAGCAGCTCCAAGATGCGTTCGGGATTATCCAAAACCGTCTTTTGAATCGCCGGCTTGTAGATGTTATCCCAGTCGTCGATCACCTCTTGAGGTATCACGGTAGCTTCACCCGGAAGGATGCCGGGAAAGTAGTAGTCAAACAGCACTCGGAAATCGCCAACGAAGTTTATCTGCGTCACGAAGTCCCCGATCGGCCCGCACATCGACAGCCCGCCGTCAAAGACCTCCGGATACAGTTCCAGCCCCAGAGTGGTTACCAGCCCACCCTCCGAAGGACCGATCAGATAGATGCGATTGGGCACCCCCTGCGTCGCCGAAAAAATATCAACCAATTCGAGGATGTCATCCAGCCCATCCTTGATCGCAAGCCCATTCGTTCTATAGCTCGTCGTCGCAAACCCGAACCCGATCAGGTTGGCCACCTCGGGGATAGACACCCCGCCGAGATCGAGTTGCCCATCCGGAATCGCGAGCGGCTGAACGACAGAAACATACCCGTGCGCGAAGATGATTAAGTCGCCATTCCAAAACCCATCCCCCGGCATACAGATACGATAGATCGCCCCGCTATCCTGAAACCCATCCGCCCCGCAATCCCCAATCGCGCTCCGCGCCCCGACAGCCCCCAGCGCGACCGCCAAGACACTTCGCACAATCCACCCGCTTCGATCTACAAACCGCATCAAACAGCTCCGCAAAAAAGAGAATCCGCAACCCCAAGTACAGAACGCCCAACGATGTCATTCCGAACGAAGTGAGGAATCTCGCCGATACACGGCCAAACCGCCCCCACCACCCGCAATGTCGTTCAACAATCCTGCATCGAATCGCCACGATCGCCGACCGCAGCCCCGAACCCGATCCCCCCATCCTACCCGATCCCACCACCCCATTTCAATCACTCCCCCTCTCGCGGCAGCGGACCACATGCCAACAGCCAACTTCCAGGGTGGCATCTATGAGCGAGTCTCCGTCAAGAGGGTTGCGGGAAGAATTCGGGATCTTTCCAAGCATCTATTCGGCATCGCCACCAGGACGTGCCATTTAACGATTTCGAGTCGGCCCCATTCACGGTCGCGGCGTCTTGT
>JAJDDU010000048.1 GCA_029260155.1 Phycisphaerae bacterium
CATTCGGGGTGGCATGCCCACGCGTGCGTGGGCATGGACCTATTGACCGTCGCCGTTAGAATACTGCTGTGGTCGCGTGCTGCGGGCACCAACACCAAGGAGCCGTCCCATGCATCAGATCAAGCTCTTCGTCGATATCGAATCGAACGTCGAATCCATGGAGGACCGCATCAACAATTGGCTTGCAGAAAGCAACGCGCGCGTCCTCAACGTCATTGGGAACATCGCACCGCAGACCATCACCGCGGATGCCAAAGGAACGGCGCTGGGTGATCGCAAGTTCTCATCCTCGGACATGTTCGTCGCGGTCGTGTACGAGAAGTCCTGATCGCAAACAGCGCACGCGAGACCTACCCCGTAAACGCGCGTTGGAATTCGCCGTAGTCGCGCCCGTCGACGTCCATGTCTCCGTCGAGATCAAACACGTCGCACTCAAGCGTCGCCGACCCGCCAGGGCCGGTCACACAATCGAGGTAGCGTATGTAGTCGTAGAGGTCGATGTCGCTATCGCCGTCGGAGTCGCCGAGGCCCAGTCCCACACACGTTTGGACGGTCAGAGTCGCGGCGTCGCTGGTGACCGGTCCGCAGACATTCGTTACGACAACATCATACTGCCCCGCGTCGGCGCACTGCACATTGCTGATCGGCAGGAACCCGGTGATCTGTCCGGGCAGATCGACGCCCTCGTGTCGCCATTGGAATGACAACGGCCCGCCGCTTGCTGATACCGCCATGAACACCGACTGGCCTAACGCGACGTCGGCGTCGAACGGGTGAGACGAAATCCAGACCGGATCCGATGACGTCAACGCAGCCGAATCACTAAACCCCGCGCCGCAACCATCACCAATCGCGCAACGGTAGATACCAAAATCCCCTTCCCCGACCGGGTCAATATCGAGCGTGTCCTCGGTGGCACCCGGAATGTCCACGCCGTTCAACTGCCATTGAAGAGTGAACGGACCGGCACCGACCATCTCAATAAGAAAACTGGCCGACGCACCGACGCACGACAACACATTCTGCGGCTGGGTCAGCACTTCTGGTGGCGGGTCAATGGTCAATGTCGCCGTGGCGCTGATCGCCTCGCACGGATCGGACACGATGCAGGCGTATTCGCCGGCATCGGCCGGCATGGCCGAAGCGATTGTATAGGTCTCCCCCGTGGCCCCCGGTATCGCAGCACCGTTGAAGAGCCATTGATAGCCGGGGCTCGCAGCGTTTGTCCCCACGCTGAAGGACACCATCTCGCCTGAACACGCGCTCGCCGACTGCGGATCAGCCGTGATCGTCGGAGCTACGCAACACACAAGGCCAGGCTGCAATGCCGGGTGAAGAATGCTCGTGCCTTCGTTGAACGACCCCTGGGAAACACCGCAGCCGCCGTGCGTATGGATGCCGATCAACTCGTTAGTCGCTTCAACGATGATGCCCGACCCGCTGCTGCCGCCGGTTGTATCGACGCGGTGTCCGATGCTGGTCACGTCGATGTCGACGAGGGGGCCCGTATCCGTCTGCTGCGCGTTGTCGGTTTCGTCGGCCGGACTCACCAGCCCGAATCCCGTGATCCTCAAGATCGTGCCGACAGGCGGAAGCGCAGAAGCGACTGGATAGAAAACCCCCTCCGCCTCCACCGGTGTCAGACCTGTCTGCGAGTTCGGAAAGCAACTGAAGTACGCATAGTCGTTGCTCACGCCGCCACTGACCGAAACCACGGAGCTGTTTTGGACGATGTACTGGTCCTCGGGCCCCGGATGCCGCATCGATCCGCTGGGTGACGAAAGGGGCACGTTGAACTGAGCGACGCCGAGGAAGTTGACGCAGTGTCCAGCGCTGAAGAAGCACCCCTCCGCACTGACGATGGTGGCCGAGCACGGTCCGTTGAGCGAGAGCGTGACCATTCGCGCAATCCCATTGCGGTCGTCGACCACGCGATCATCATCGCCGTCACAGGTCGTAAGAGCGATGGGCCCCGGCAACGCGCCGATCTCAACGGCAACGGATCGGATGGAATTCCCTTCGCTAAATGGGGCCGCGAACAACTGCAATTGAACGTCGCCCCCGTTGAAGTAGGCCGACGTCATTTTCCATTGATCGAGCGTCGTCGTGTCGAGATCCTGGGCTGCGCCGTCCTCAAGGGATGTAACACGCAGGTAGCTGCCCGGTGCGAGATTCACCTCGTCGAAGGTCATGCGAAACCACGCAGTGTCGCCGAGATGAACAACTTTATCGTAGACGACCTCGGTGAGCGGCGAAGGGTTGTCGAGCAAGCCGCTATCAATCGAAACCGGAAGCGAGATGCTCTGCTGATCACCAATCTGTCCGTGAGCGACCGGCGACACGACCAGGGCAATACCGAACATGGCTGCGATCAACATCCCGCGATGGCACATAGACTATCCTCCTGCTGCGGTTGCGAATCCCCGTCACCGAACGCTGAAAACGGACAACCAAAATCTCATTCCACACGCTTATCGGCCGGGATCCCGCACCGCGACACATCCGCCTATCGTATACCAACACGCCCCTTCAATTCCACCCGACTGCAGCGGATTGAAATACTAAAGCGAGAGTGCTCCGAAAGACGATCAGGGGCAGTCGATCACCGTCACCAGTGCGGGAATCGACGTGCCGGACTCGCACTCGTTGGACGCGAACAGCTGGTACTGTCCGGTTGTGTCAACGCCGACCGCCGAGAGCGCCAAGTACAGGTCCGTCGCACCCGGAATCGGACTCCCGTCCTTGAACCACTGGTAGTCCGGGGAACCGCTCGCGCTGCCGATGAGGAATACGGACGCCCCCACGCAATACGTACCGCCGATGGGCTGAAGCGTAAACGCGAGCGGCGGCACCACGATCAACAGCTCCGACGGTGATGCCACACTCTGACCACAGCCGCCGGTTACGACGCATCGGTACGCCCCTGCGTCCTGAGCATTAACCGGTGCGATCACAATGGTCGATTCGTTTGCCCCCGCGATGTTCAGCCCGTTCAACTGCCACTGATAGCCCAGCGGGGCAACCCCCGCGGCTCCGACACTGAACGTGGCTGACCCACCCACACAGGTGTATGCGAACTCCGGCGCCGCAACTATTACCGGTGGCGGTAGGACTTCCAATGTCGCGTCGGCAGACCGAACCACGCCACATCCCGAGACGACATACGCGGCGTACGAACCCGCCGTCGTACCGTTGACCGGGCTGACCGTCAGCGTCGGACCGTTCGCGCCCAAAACCTCGAAACCGTTGTGATACCAATGATACATCAGCGTCTCTGCCTCGGCCGCCACGGTGAACACAGCCGCACCATTCGGGCAGGCGGCGGTGTCGATCGGCTGCTGCGTTATCACCACGCCGCAATCGCCGGTGTGTGCAGCCTGAAATGCGCCGAAATCGCGCAGGTCAACGGCCTGGTTCCCGTCGAAGTCCACCGCGACGCATTGCGGCGGCAGCTCCCCCGCGCCACCCATCGCCACGCAGTCGACCAACCCGGTGAAATCTGTGAGATCCACGTCCGCGTCGCTGTCGAAGTCGCCCGGAATCGGGCATTCGTCGGGGATGCCGTCGTCGTTCAGATCCAGCGAACGGACGCTGAAGATATCGCATTCATCAGGCCGGCCGTTCGCGTTGCAATCACGGGCCCTGCCGCAACCAGCGACGGCGCATTCGCTGCCCGGCACACCACACTCCAAATCGCAATCGTCGCGAATGTCGTTGCTGTTGCAGTCGCCCAGCGAGAACACGCCGATCCACGTGCCCCATACGTTGGTCCCGTGGGCGTATTCTTGAAGCGTCCAGATGCGCTGCTCGTCCGACGGGTCCAGCGTGGTGTAGCTGTAGTCGCCCCATCGGTTTCGCCCCACGTTGTCGATGTTGTTCTGCGGCGCCGTCCCCGCGCGCAACACGGCGGGGGCAGCCATTTCACCTTCAGGGTCCGTCTCGCGGCGACCCGTGTAATAGGCCGACGCGTACTGATCGGGGCCTGCGCCCGTAAACCCCATGGCCACGCCGCCAAAACCGTTGACAGTGATCGACGGGAAGAAGTAGTGCAACGTGCTGTCACTGACCGTGCCGGATTGAATCAAGTCCTGCGTCTCGGGGTCGAACTCATACCACCGGCAGGCGGCTCGTCCGCTCACGCCGACGGTGTGTGCAGTCCAGATCGAACCGTCGCGGTAGACGGACATCATCAAGCGAGTCCCCACCGAGTCCAGCGGCGTGACGCTGCCCAGTGTCGGCACGTCCGGGGGGCTGGCGTGTGTCGGGATGCCGACGCTACCCAATTCCACGAGCGTCGGAGCCGACAGTGGCGGATCCACACGGCGCACGCGCAACGACGACGTCCGCCGCGAGACGATGTACTCGCCCCCCGGCTGACCGTAGGTGTGGACGGGTTGAATCGCACCCTCCCATGGGAGATTGCGGAACGCCGTGACCGTGCCCAACGCAGGCGGCGCCGCAATCAACGGCTTCTTGTCGATCGCAAACAGCGTCATCCGCGCCCCGCCGCCGACCATATATGCCGAAACGTAGATGCCATGCACATCGACACCCAGCGTCGGGTAATCAGGCCAGCGCCCAGCGTCCGCACCTTGCGAGACATTAATGAAGGTTTTGAACCATGCACCCGTGGCATCGCTCGTTAATGAAACCGCCAGATAGACGCGCGATGAAAAGTCCGAGACGATCACCACCCAACGCATACTGTGCTGATCGAAAAGCACACGCGGATCGCCGTTGGAGCCCGGCAAAAACGAACCCAAATTGACGACCACGAGTTCCGCACCGTCCACCTTGTCATAGACGGCGAACACGCGGTTGACCGTCTCGACAAAATGGTCCGGCCCCACCGCGCCGTGCGTGTCCGGCGGAAACGAGCCCGAACCGCCCTGGCCCTTGTGAACACCCTTGAAACTCCGTTCGAGGTCAGGCAGTGTCCCGAGATTCAATGGACCCTCTTCGGATCCTGCCGGTGAATCGGGTTCATCTTCCAGCGGCGCCCGCGGCGCGTGGATGGCCTCATTGGCCTCGAAATCACCCGTGCCCGTCTCCCACACCAAGCCGCCGTACCCCAACCCCGTCAGCTTTGTATTGAACGGCACATCTTCAAAGTCCACGACTTTCAATTCTGAATTCTCAAGGTACGTCAAATCGTCCAACGCATACCAGCCGCCGCCGCTGAACACCGCCTGTGCTTCGACCACGATGCGATCGACGCCCGTCAGGTTCGCCCGCAACCACTTCGGCTGGATGCCGATATCCCGCAACCACTCCGTACGCCCCACTTGGCGCCCCGCGCGATATCCGATCACCCGAATACCCCGCGCCCAAACGCCGGAGCCGGCTTGTCCCGCGAAGTACGCCCCGCGAAAATCGACCACCCTGGGAAACCGGATTCCCATGCGCGTGTCGCCCCACTTGTTGACGAGGTTGTGTTCGCCGGATTTGGGATGGTAGGTCGCACGCATGCTCGGCACGACCCACACGCCCTGCCGGCCATTGCGCGCCTTCGGGTCCACGGTCCCGTCATGCAGATGCGCACGCTCGCGCGCCAACACATCCTGCATGGTCTCGACGATCCCCGGGCCGTGGGTGCTCGGGTCGATACGTTCCCCCGCGACGCCCGCATCCGACGCAGCCGCAACGCCCCCCAGCCCCCAAGACGTAACGCACCAAGCGACCGACGCAAACAACCCTATCGCACGAGACCCACGCATTCGATCTTCCTGTCCATTGGGTGCCGGACCCTCACGACGCGCACTTGCAATTGACGCCGCCATTGTACGACTTTGTCGTGAGTCTTCCAACGACCAACCGAGGCGAGTCAATCAGCGGGCAAACGCACTCGCCGCGCCCGGACAAGCCTCCTTGGACATTGAACAGCGAAACTGAAGCGAACGGCGACGCCTCTGAGAGTTCCTATCAATTGAGGAACCCGCCGACCACCTGCCCCCGAGCCACGGGATTCACCCCGCGCGGATGTCCGTGCGAAGTGAATCCCGTGGCCTGGGGGCGGAGCGCCGCTTTTTACGAAGCACTGCGTACACAGAAAAACACATGTGCCCGATAACAGTCCGCGCAGAATCGGTTGCGCCGCGAGATGTCCGCCCGCGTGACCGGACTTGCGTCTTGTTTCAAAACAACAATCTCGCGAGAATCAAGCATGGAGGGACTTCAATTGAAACATGTAAGAGTGGGATGAGCCAGTTGAAAACGCCGACTCCCGACGACATGACGCAGTTGCTCGACACCCTCGGCCACCAAAGCCGGGACGCCGTCGATGTGCTCTGGCCGGTCGTCTACGACGAACTGCGTGGGCTTGCAGCTTCATTTCTGCAAGCGGAACGTCGCGACCACACACTGGACGCCACCTCACTGGTACACGAAGCCTACGTCAAACTCGCCAACCAACGGACGGCCGGCTGGGCCGACCGCACCGAGTTCCTAGCCGTCGCCTCCAAGGTGATGCGGCGGATTCTGGTGGATCACGCCCGTAGCCATCGCGCAGCCAAGCGCGGCGGTGGCGTCGCCAAGACTCCTCTCGATGAAGCAGTGGACGGTTTCGAAGAGCGTGCGGGCGACCTCATCGCACTCGACGACGCGTTGCAAAACTTGGCGAAAGTCGACGCGCGAAAAGCGCGAGTGGTCGAGTTACGCTTCTTCGGCGGCTTGAGCTTGGAAGAGGTGACGCGCGTGCTCGGCGTCTCATTGCGCACCGTCGAGCGAGATTGGACAATGGCCAAGGCGTGGTTGCGCTGCGAAGTGGACAGTCGCTGAGGCTGGACAGGCTCAATATGAATCGCGACCCTTCGACATCCGCGAAGCAATGGGAGCGAATCGACGCCCTCTTCCACGCAGCAATCGATCTACCACCGGATCATCGAGAAGCCTTCGTCGTCAACGCGTGCGACGGCGACCACGCCCTGCTGGACAAAGTCAATCGCCTTCTGGCGAGCCACAGCAATGACGACGATTTTCTAACGCCGCCTTCCGCCAGTCTCACGCCGCCCGATCCAGACGCGAACGACGCCACACTGTCTGCTCATCACCGCATCGGGGAATTCGAGATCGTTCGCGTGATCGCATCGGGTGGGATGGGCACAGTCTACGAAGCCATTCAGGACCATCCACAACGAACGGTCGCATTGAAAGTACTTCGCGCCGGTTGCACGTCGGGTGCAGCGCTGCGCCGCTTCCGTCACGAATCACAGGTCCTCGGTAGACTGCGTCACCCCGGAATCGCGCAGGTCTACGCCGCCGGCACATGTCAAGATGGCGCTACCAGCGTGCCCTACTTCGCGATGGAGCACATCCCCGACGCCAAGTCCATCGTGGAATACGCTGAAGCCAACGACCTCGATATCGGCCGCCGATTGCAGTTATTCGTCAAGGTCTGCGATGCGGTACACCACGGGCACCTACACGGCATCATCCACCGCGATCTCAAACCCGCCAACATCATCGTCGACGAGGCCGGCCGCCCCAAGGTGATCGATTTCGGCGTGGCCCGCGTGACCGACTCCGACGTTGCCATCACCACGGTCCAGACGTCTACCGGTCAACTCATCGGCACACTCGCGTACATGAGCCCGCAACAGTGCGGCGGCGACCCCTTCGAAGTCGACACGCGCAGCGACGTCTATTCGCTCGGCGTCGTCCTGTTCGAGCTGCTGTGCGGCTGCCTGCCCTACGATGTCCGCAACCGGGCGATTCCAGAGGCTGCAAGGGCCATTCAGGAGGAGTCGCCCAAAAGGCCGTCCACCATCAGGCCCGCCCTGCGCGGCGACATCGATACCATCATTCTCAAAGCGTTGGAAAAGGAGCCCGACCGACGGTACGACTCCGCGACGCAACTCGCCGCCGACATCCGGCGATGCCTGAACAACGAACCGCTGCTGGCCCGTCCGCCGAGCATGCCCTACCACCTGCGGCTCTTCGCCCGTCGCAATCGCGCCGCGGTCTTCGCAATTGCCACCGTGCTATTCGTCCTGGCGGCTGCCAGCATCGTGAGCACGACCTTCGCATTCAAGGCAACGCGCGCCGCGAGCGGTGAAGGAAGCGCACGCGACGCAGCGCAGCGTGTCTCCACATTCCTCGAAGACATGATCGCTTCCGCCGGCACCTACCGCACCGGGCGACACATGACCGTCCTGGAAATGCTGGACGACGCAGCCGATCGCGTACACACCGAGCTGACCGGTCAACCCGAAGCAGAGGCAGGTGTCCGCTACTCAGTAGGGAAAGCCTACACCCAGATGTGGCTGTGGGAGGATGCAGTGCCACACCTCAAGCGCGCATTGGCCCTCAATCGCGAGCTGCACGGTACGGATCACGCGAGCACTGCCGATTGCCTGAATCTCCTCGGCCGAGCGTTGGTTTTCCGCAACGACCCAGGCGCCGTTGCGGTCCTCAAGGAATGCCTAGCGATCCGCCACCGCTTGCACGGCCCGAATCACGAGCTGGTCGCGGAGACCATGGGAGACCTCGCAAATGCGCTGTGGGAGGCTTCGCCCACGCCGCGATGGAAAGAGAGCCAAAAACACTACGACGCCGCCCTAGCAATCTACCGCATGCTCGACGAACGCCCCACACACTGCGCAGCCCGCATCACCTTCACCCTAGCGACCATGCAGGCTCGCCAAGGGCGACTGACTGAAGCTGAAAACAACTTCCGCAACGCGCTCAGCATCTACCGCCGCATCAACGCCGACGCCGGAGTCGAGGACGCTTACATGGCACAGGTCATGTACCACTTCGCCGGCCTCCTTCAGCGCCTCGGAAAACCCGACGAAGCAAGCGAGCTCCTGCGCGAATCACGCGAAATAACGCCCGAGGGGCTCGCGCAATCGCGATCCTACGACACGAGTTGGCGACTCGGCTCCGTCCATCACAACGCTTCCGAATTCGCCGCAGCCGAAGCGCGCTACCGAGAGTCGCTGGCAATGCAGTGCCGATGGCTGACGCGCGACTTCCCCGAACACAGCGAGAGACTCCTGCACCTCGAATCAACGCTCGTCGACGCCGGCGGCGAACGCCCGCCCTATCGCGAGGCCTTTCGCGCCATTCGCGAACTCCGACAATGGGGTGAGTTGGAACAACTCCGCAGCATGCACGATCTGGGCGACGTCCTGCAGCACACCGACCCAGCCGCGGGCGCGCCGTTGTTGCGAGATTGCTTGAGAATAGCACGCAAACACGTCGCGCCTCTCAACTGGTTCATCGCCGACATCGAGAGTATTCGCGGCGGATGCCTAACCTCTCTAGGCCAATACGAAGAGGCCGAAATCCTGCTCCTGGAAAGCTACCCCTTCATCGCATCGGCCCCCACCCACCGCGATGCCCGCCTGCGCGAAGCCCTGCAGCGAATCGAAACTCTGTACCTTGCTTGGAACAAACCCGACAGAGCCGCAGAATTCACGCAAACCCAGGCTCCTGCAAGCTGATGTCAGTACTCTGAATTCCACGCCACTCGCCCTTCCACCGGCCTCTCCCAAGACACTTAGCCAAGAACACGCCGTCCGTCTTCCGAAACGTGCCCCGCGACAACAACGATTCGTAGATGGCCCGCGCGGTAATCCACCGCAGACGCCGAACAGAGACCTCGCGCCCGCCGAAAGTCACGCACGAAGCATCGGGGATAAGCCAGGCGTCTTCGCCAAGGTCATACGCGAAAATGTCGCCACCGCGTACCGCTACGGCAGTCCCCTGCTCCGCCAATCGCGCGACGGTCCGCGCCAACGCTCGACAGGCCCGCCGCCGCAGTTTGATATCGCCGCGCGACTCCCGAAAGAACTGCCCGATCGGCACGCACGACCCGCGCCCGTCGGTACAAAGCATGCTGACGCCCCGCCGTTCAACGCACGCATGTGCCCAGGGAACAGGGATGTCGCGATTCCGCAGACGGTGAATGTTCCGGAATCGTTTCGACGCAGCCGAAGGCCAGTGCTTGCCGAAGCGTCGAAACAAGAAGAACACCGTCTCAACACCCTCGGCGATCGCATGACTCCACCGCCCAGGCCCCTTACCTCGAAGTGCCCGAAACGTTGCACTGAGCGCACCATCCCACTGCTCCGCCGACATGGCCGGCAACGCTGCCGGCGGGAATGAGTTCGCCCGCCGACCCGGCAGCGCCAGATACACACGCGAGCCATCCGCAAGCTGTCGCTTGGCGAAGTAGCTGTTCGCCTTGGAGATTCTGCGGTCTCGCTTGGCCCACAGTCCGAACGCTCGCTGCCGCGATGCCTGTTGAACATTCGGCAAGATGTTCCGAACCAAGGTCCCGGTCGCCCGGCAATACGCAATCAGAAAACGCAGCCGCACTCCTGGCCGTGCATTCAGGCGAAACCACTGATTCAGTTGGGCGAGCGCGGCCACCGCTTGCGTGTCCGTGATTCGAGCGGTCGTTCGGACGGTGTACAGATCCGCGTAGACCGCCGCGCAGCCACCATCCTGTCTTGGCGCGATGAGGATATTGCGGGGATGGTCGTCGCCGTGCACAACGCCCACGAAATGCGCCCGAGAAACAAGACGCGCAACAGCTTCCACAATACGCAGCCGCCGAGTCGGCGTCTCAGCCGCAGTCCAAGCGTCGGAAAGGAGAGACGCCCCTGACACAGCATCAGAAACCAGGAATCGCCTTCCTCTCACAGAACCCAGCGCGACGAAATGAATGCAGGCGACTCCCCGCGTCTCCATCGACTTCCCGGCGCGCCATTCGCGCAACGCGGAATCACCGCGCAAAACCGAACGCAGGCGGTTGATCGCAGACGGCGCAAGAAACTCCTTGACGAATAGATCGCGGTCAGTCAAACGCACCCGCCAAACCCGCCGCAACGGATTCGACTTGATCAACTCCGCCTTCGTATCGCGTTCGAGATGCAGCCAATCGAGAGCGTCAGGGCCGACAATCAGCGGCTTGGACGCAGGCTGGACGGACCAATTCATGCCGTCGTGTAACACGCGGACAGACCCGGCCCTGGCTGCACGGTCTGCTACCGATTCCATTGCAGCACTTGCGATGCGTCCTTCTTGGGCAGGTCCGGAACCGTGCAGTCATCGGCTGGGTAACCCACGGGAATCAGCAGGAAGGGCTTTTCGTTCTCACCGCGACCAAGGATGTCGCGTAAGAAACGCATCGGGCTGGGCGTGTGCGTCAGCGTGGCCAACCCAACCTGATGACACGCCATCAAGAACATCCCCGACGCAATGCCCACCGACTCGATCGGGTAGTAATTCTTGTATTTGACGCCGTCGATCATTGCCCAATCGACCCGAAAAATGACGATCAGCCAGGGCGCAACTTCAAGAAACGCTTTGCCCGCGTCCGTGCCGATCGGTTCCAGAGCGTCGAGCCATTCCTGCGGCATGCGCCCGCCGTAACTCTTGCGTTCTTCCTCTTCAGCCCCTTCGCGAATGCGCCGCTTGAGTTCCGGGTCATCGATGGCCACAAACTGCCAAGGTTGCCGATTGGCACCACTCGGCGCCGTATTCGCGACTGCGATCAGCCCCTCGATCGTGTCGCGCGACACCGGCCGATCGCTGAAAGACCGGCAACTCCGCCGAGACCGCATCTCGCCATGAAGCGCCGCCAGCCGATCCCCCACCCAAACGGCAGTGCGATCCGGCATGCTGTATGGAATCATCTCCGCCGGCACTGCGTTCTCATTCTAAACTCTGAATTCCAGATTCTGAATTCCCCAAACTACACCGCAAACAGCGACGTGCTCAGATACTTCAACCCCGTATCCGTAAGCACGACGGCGATGCGCGAGCCGCGTTCGCGGTCTTTCAGAAGCTGCACGGCCGCCGCAACGTTTGCACCGGAAGATGTCCCGACGAAAAGACCCTCGCGCGCCGCAAGTTCGCGCGCAGTCATGACAGCCGTGTCGTCGTCAATCGAAATGTAATCGGTGACCAGCGAGTGGTCGATGAGCGTCAGCTCGCGCGCATACCCGCCGCCGGCGATGCGGTGCGGCCCGAGGTATTCTCTGCAACCAAAGTGCGAAGCACTCGTGGGCTCGACGATGTAACAGCGAACTTCGGGATTGCGCTCCTTGAACGCTTCCGAGACCCCCGCGAACGTGCCGCCGGTGCCGACAAACTCGACAAAGGCGTCAATGCCACCGTCGGCCTGCTCCCACATCTCGCGACCAGTGCCAACGTAGTGCGCCATCTTGTTCGCTTCGGAATGAAACTGATCCAAGCGCACCGCATCGTGCTCCTTGACATACGCATCAGCCGCCTCTTGAACAAGATCAAGGTCTTTCGGGCTGACTTGGCCGGGCGGGGAGCCCGGCGCCTGATCGACCAGCAGAACATCCGCCCCCAGAACACGCATCATGCGAATGCGCTCTGTGCTGTTGGCCTTGGACATGGCCGAGACGAACTTGTAACCGCGAACGGCGCAAACGATCGCCAGCCCGCAACCGGTGTTCCCGCTCGTCACCTCCACGATGGTCTGGCCCGGCGACAAAAGACCACGGGCCTGTGCCGCGTCGATCATATGCTTGGCGATGCGGTCCTTCTTGCTGCCCCCTGGGTTCATGAACTCGCACTTGGCGAGAATCGTCCCGTCGAGGTTCGCGCACAGCCTCTGAAGTTCGATCAAGGGTGTGTGCCCGATGGCCTGATCGGCCCCGCTTAGAACACCTTGTACAATTGTATCCATCCGCGCATTCTCCTGTTCCTGTCTACCGGCGACGCACCGCCCCCCTCTTGGCAGACCACTGAGCGCAAGCTTAGCGGCAACCGGCACTCTAGAGAATAGGCGAGCGACGACATCGGGGTCGCTCCGGACGATTCAAGCGTTAAGCGGACTAATCTGTGTCCGCACCGGGTGCAGCGGTCGGGGCGTCCGTTGGCGCTTTCGCGTCCTTGACATGGCGGTCGAGCCAGTGGGTCATCTCCCAGGCCATGTGCATTACGGACTCGCGGGCGCGGTAGCCGTGGCTTTCGTGCGGGAGCATGACCAACCGTGCGAAGGCTCCGTGTCCCTTGAGCGCGTTGTAGAACCGCTCGCTCTGTAAAGGGAAAGTGCCAGAATTGTTGTCAGCTTCGCCGTGGATCAGCAGGATGGGCTCGTTGATCTTGTCCGCGTGCATGAACGGGGACATCTTGAAGTAGACATCCGGAGCCTCCCAGAACGTACGTTCCTCAGCCTGAAAACCAAACGGTGTCAGCGTTCGGTTGTAGGCGCCGCTCCGCGCGATGCCCGCACTGAACAGATCGCTGTGCGCCAACAGATTGGCGGTCATGAACGCGCCGTAGGAATGCCCACCAATACCGATGCGATTGCGATCGGCGACGCCGCGCCGCACGATTTCATCGACGGCGGCCTCGGCGCCCGCGACCAACTGCTCCACATACGTTTCGTTCGGCTCGACATCGCCCTCGCCGATGATCGGCAGCGACGGATCGTCCAAAACCGCGTAGCCGTGCAGCAACCACAGCAGCGGCGAGTGTGCGCTGATGCGAACGAAGCGATACGGCGAATCGGTCACCTGTCCGGCCAGATCAGCGCTCTTAAACTCCTGCGGATAAGCCCACAGCAGTGTCGGCAGCGGACCGTCTTGAGGTTTGTGGCCGGGGGGGAGATACAACGTTCCGTTCAGCTTCACACCATCGGCGCGTGCGTAGTGAATGAGTTCCTTGTGGACACCCGCCAACTCCGGTGTCGGATGGGGAAAGTGCGTAATCTGACGGGGTTCATCGATTTGCAAATCGCGAACGAAGTAGTTCGGCGGCTCGCTGGGGGATTCTCTGCGCGTCAACACCGTGGTCTTGTTCGCATCCAGCACTTCCACGATCGATTCGTAATGGGGCGACTCCGATCGCCACAGGCGCTCGCTCTTCTTGGTCTCCAAGTCGAGCCTGTCGAGAAACGGGCGATTGCCCTCGGGCGACGCGCCGCTTCCGCGGTAGAAGAGGTTCTTACCCGAAGTGAGCAAGACGGACGCACCCATCGAATTGGTTCGCATCATCGGCGAGCCGGGATCGTTGTAGCGATCTTCCCACGTCCGATCGAACAGCAGCTCCGGTGCAGAGCCCGGCCGCGACGGATCGAGTCTCCACGTCCGCTCCTTACGGTTCTTCCACCACCACTCGGAAACCAGTGCCAAGTGATCGTCACCCCATCGGATGCCACCGTAACGCAGGTTGAGTGCGACCAATTCCTTGCCGTCACCCCTGAAGGGCACGGACAACGTGTACACGCGATCCCGGATGTCGACTTCTCTTCGCGGATCGCCTCCGTCCTGCGCCTCGACCCAGTAAAGCGTTGCCGGCTCATCGGCACGCCAGCCGAACGAACGGGGTCCGGTACGCACGGACCCGAAGGCGACCGGAATCTCCTCGGCCAGCGGCAGGTCCGCCAGCACGCGCACGACGCTGCCTGCCAAGTCCCAGATTTCCACGCGTTTCGGAAATCGTGAGAGCGGGACGAGATAGGAATATGGGCGATGCCTCGTCTCAACCAACATCGAATGGCCGTCCGGGGAAGGCTCGGCACGCGTGATGATGGCGCCAGGACCTAGCGGCGTCAGAACAGACTTTAACGAGACTCTGGCGATGCGGGCCGTGGCGTAGTAGTCGAACAGCTTCTGGTCATGAGCGTTCTTCAACAGATCCTGATAGGTGCGGGCGGGCGCTGTCTTGCCCCGGCTTGTCAGCATCGTGGGACCGGATGAAACCTCCGGCGCCATGGGGGGTTCCTTGTCCCGATTCGGAACCATGCGACATACCAATCCGCTACTGTTGGGCATCCAGTTATACGGTGTGCCGAACACGCCGTTGAGCCGCGGATAAGTCAGTCGCTTCGCCTTACCCGTTTCGACCTCCGCCATCCACAGCTCGAGGCCACTTGGACGGGTGACGACGAAACCGATCATCTTGCCGTTCGGCGACCACTTAACGTGACCGATACGCGGATCGTCGGGGAGTCCGGTCACGGGACGCTCCGCGCCGTCCGATATCCGCTTCAACACGAGTTGCGTGTAGTAGGAGCGACGACTTCTGCCGTTCGTCCGCGGGTTGATGCGCAGCCCGGCCAAGCGAAGCTCCGGCTGAGCGAGTTCGGCGATCGACGGCAGCGCGGCGCGCTGCATCAAGGCCATCCACTTGTTGTTGGGACCGATGCTGGTCGCAGGCGTGGGTGGGGCGTCGATGAGATCGGCGATGGGCTTGGGCGGGAGCTGATACTGAGGCCCCTTGGCCACCACAACGTTGGCTTGGCCGCGCGCGACCGTGCCGAACGCCAACAAGCCAACCAACGCCGCGAGTGACACATCTCGACACTGTCGGGGTAAAAAGGCGCCGATCATGACTGTATTCTCCGAATCTGTGAGGTCCCGGTTGTCACCAGCGCCCATGCGCAGCAGCCATTATGGACAATCGTCAGGCTCTTGTCGCCTTCGGGAGGGCCGCGCTACAAGGAATTACGCGCCATCGGCGCCAAGCCCGAAGTTGTTTTGAAGCGTTTTGAGCTGCACGCAGTCGGGAGTCGACCAGACGAGGAAGAACATCGCCTCCCGGGCCAATCTCTGAGCGGGGTGCGACTTCAAGTAGCCCGATCCCTTGGCGAACGTCATGAGGCCGACCGAAAGGCGCATGACCAGATCGTTGACCGCTGCCCGAACGGTCGTGGTCGGCGCGTCGGCAGACGGATCACCGAGCAGATCGGCCGCCGCGAGCAAGTCGCGACGAACCGTCTGGTATCTTTGTGAGAGCGCATCCGCAAAAGGACGAAACTCGGGCGAGCGACGGGGAGCGATTTCCTCGATCATCGAGATCATCGTGCCCGCCAAGCCCAAGCCGGTGGCGCTAACCACCATTGGCCGAACGGTGCCGCGAATGGACAGCACACGCGGTACCGGGCCTCGGATGATATCGCACGCGTCAACCGCGACGTCGTCGCAATGGACGACCGTCGTCATGGTGGCCGACATCGCCGCGAGTTCCATTGGGGGATCGATACGCAGGCCGCCTGCATCGGTCCGCACGTACGCCGAGATCTGCTGCCCGTCGCGAAGGACGCCGCCCGTGACGATCGCGTCAGCCTTCACTGCGGAGGTCACCCACGGCATGATTCCGCTGAACCGCGCAGTCTTCCCATCCCAACCCACGGTCATCGCGGGATCACCGCCCTGGTGCGAAGTGGTCAGTTGGCTAAGCCCGACGGTCAGGAGCTGCTCGCCTCGGGCCAAGGCTGGGCAATGGCGCTGCTTGAATGCATCGTTGCTGCCGCTCACGATCAGATCGACCGCGGCGTCGTGTTGGGTGAAGATCAGAGCGGTGCTCAGGCAGCCACGGGCGAGGGCTTCGTACCCTTGGATCAAGTCGCCCGGTGCGCAGCCGTCGCCGCCGAGCGTGGCGGGAACCATCCACCGCCAGCAACCAAATTCGCTAAGTATCTTAATAGAATCCGCAGGCCAATCGGCTGCGCAATCGACACGCTGCGCGTGCTCAGCCAATCGAGCGGTGAGTTCTTGAAATCGCGATTCCAACGCAGCACTCGGGAAGATCGCCCGGCAGCAAAATCGTCTAACGTTTCGAGAACTGGAAACGTCGACGCGCGCCGCGCTGGCCGTATTTCTTGCGTTCGACCACCCGACTGTCTCGGGTGAGGTACTGGCCGTCGCGCATGGCCTGCTCGTAGTCGCCGTTCAGTTTGCAGAGCGCCCTGGCCAACCCCAAGACGATCGCGCCGGCTTGGCCGGTGAGGCCGCCGCCGCCAACATTGACGAAGACATCGACACCCTTGGTTGACTCAGCGGCTGTCAGCGGTGCGGTGATGGCGTCGCGGTCTTTCTTGAGGCGGAAAAAGTCGCTGACCTCGCGCTTGTTGATGATAAACTTGCCATCCCCAGGCTTGATGCGAACGCGGGCGACGGCCGCTTTCCGCCGACCGGTGCCCCAATAGTAGCCGCCTTGGAGCGACGCTTTCGGTTTCTCTGGAGCAATCTGGGTGACCGGCGCGGGCGATGCGGGCTGCGCGATTGTCGCGGCGACCTCCGGCTGGCCACTGGCTACAGGGGCCTCCGTCGCGGGAGTCGCAACGGGCGCTTCGGGCTTGTTCTCGGGTGCCATTTCGGGGGTCGGCGTTTGGTCAGTCACGGGATATCATCTCCAGAATCGTCAAAATGCCCATGCGACGGGCAGCTGAGCGGCGTGCGGATGGGTGTCGCCGCGGTAGACTTTCAGTTTTGTAAGCATGCGACGGCCCAGTGCGTTCTTGGGCATCATTCGCCGGACAGCCTCTTCCAGGACGCGATGGGGACGTCTTTCGAAGACGGTACGCATCGGGGTTTCTTTGTACCCGCCTGGGTAGTAGCTGTAGCGGGCATACGATTGGCTATCGAGCTTCTTGGCTGAGATGGCCAATTTCTCGACGTTGGTAACCACGACGAAATCGCCGGTGTCCACATGCGCGGTGTAGGAAGGCTTATGCTTTCCCATGAGGACCCGTGCGATCTTGACCGCGAGACGGCCGAGCACCTGGTCCGTCGCGTCGACGTGAATCCACTTCTGATCTACTTGGCCTGTCTTGGCCACCGTTGTTCTGATCGTCCCCAGCGGCATCCGTCTAACCCTACCTCGTTGAGTGAAACACAAAAACGAATTGGGGAGCATAGCGAAATAGGCGCCGCAGTCAAGGGGGCGAGATTGCGTCGGCAGATATAGAGCGTGGGCACCCCGGAAGGGCTGGGGAACGCTCGCCTGCGGGTCGCCGCAAAGCCGGCAGAGGGGGCGGGCGAGAATTGCAGTGACACTGCGGAATGGGTTCGTTTCGTACATACGATGTGCGTCAGCGCGGCGAAACCGCGTTTTCTGGCTGCGAGTGGCGGTTTCGTTGATTCGCGGTGGGTTCCTGTGGCGCACGGGGGACTGGGGCGGGCTGCTCGGATGGGCCGCTTCTTGACGGATGCGGTTCTGATTGGGCATGTCGAGTTGTGCTCCGGTGCTGTGTGGGGCGGCGCGCAGCGTCCCCGCATGGTAATAACTACAGGTCTGATCCGTGAATCGAGGCTTGAGCACAGCCACCCGCGCACGGGGTTGAAAACCGTGTTACGCTGGCTTGGGCGTGGACAAGCGCTACGTGTAGTGTTGGCGGATGACCGCTTGCGATTTTCCGAAAACAAAGTCTCCAAGTGGCTCAGTAGATTACCGTTTGTGTTCTCCTGAGTACTGCCGAGTGGTGGCGATCCGCCGTTTCTTCGTTCGTGCCTCAGGTAGGCTTCGCCCTTTCTTCTCCATCATCGTTCGAGAAACAGATGCGGAATGGTATGATGAAGGGCGAGAACGTGTTTGGACATCTCTCATCCGGAAGGGCGATTCACGTGGACCCCGAGCATCCGTCACACCCATCACGCGACGGTGGCAGTTTCGAGCAGCGATTCGAGCGATTTCTTGCCAAGCGCTTTGAGCGGCTGTACCGAGCGCGGGGGCCGCTGCTTCTGCCACGGCTTGGGGCGGTGACGGCGATCAATGTCGTGTTCGTGCCACTGGCCAGAGAGGTTGTGCAAATCTCCTTTCTACTCCAACTGGTCTTGCTCGGTCTCGTGATGACCATTGAGCTGTATCTCGCCTACGTCGCGTTTCTGGTTCTCATCGTCATCGAACGCGGTAGAGATGCCCACGCGCTGGACCGCATTTTCAGCTGGATTGCCCCATTCCTCTCATTGAGCGCGGTCGTGCCAACGTTCGTCTTCCTGTGCCCGGGTCGCGGGAATTGGATCGGTTATGCGACTGGAGAAACGGTTGCTGCAGTGCTGTTGAACGTAACGGTGGAAACGGGGTTCCTGTTGTCGCTGGTCGCCATCCTCAAACTACACCGAGACGGCTATCCATTCTGGGATCGATGGAAAGCCTTGTGCTACGGCAGTTTGGCCATTTATCTCATGCTGGCCTTCTTGGTGCCGCTCAACATCCTCTTAGACAATCTGGATTCTCGCTGACCAGCCCACCGTAGCGGGAGCGGTATCGAGGCCTGAGGGAAGTCTGTCTCGGCTCGCATTTCAAGTGGAATCTCACGACGGCGTCATGTGAGAGACTCGGGCCGAGCAAAGCCGAACAAAGATGTCAGAGGGCGAGGTGGCGGAAGGCGTCTTCGATAGAGGTTTGGGGTTGGTAGTTTAGTTCGGTTTGGGCGGCGGTGATGTTGAAGTAGTGGTCGGTGGTGAGGATGTTGGCGACGAAACGGGTCATGGGAGGTTCGGATTCTAGGCGGAGGGTCTTGTAGACCGTTTCCAGGACGGCGCCGGCGGTGCGGCCGACGAGGAGAGGGACAGAGCGTGTCACTGGGGGGAGGTCGGCGGCTGCCAGGATGCCGTTGATGATCTGCCAGATGGGCCTCGGGTCGCCTTGACTGATGAAGAACGGGCGGCCGGCTGCGCGGGGATTGTTTGCGAGGGCGTCGGCTGCGAGGAGGTGGGCGCGGGCTGCGTCGAGAATGTAGGTTGTGTCGATCAGGCAGTCACGCTGGCCGATTCTGCGCAGCTTACCGGCACGGGCGCGAGCGATGAAACGCGGGGCCATGTGGTTGTCGCCCGGACCCCAGATGAGATGAGGACGCAGGGCGATGGTGCGGAGATCGTCGGAGTTGGCTGCGAGGACAGCGCGCTCTGCCAATGCCTTCGTGGCGGAGTAGTTTGAAATCGGTTTGGCGGGGTAGGGTAGCGATTCGTCTGCTCCGCGGACGTCTTTGCCGTCGAACACGACACTGGGTGAACTCGTGTACACAAGTCGGCCGACGCGATGCTTGCGGCAGGCGTCCAGGACGTTCTGCGTGCCACGCACGTTGGGCTCGTGGTATTCGGAATATGGGCCCCAGAAGCCTGACTTGGCTGCGACGTGGAAGACGAGGTCGCAATCGGTGCAGGCTGCGCTGACGGCTACGGTGTCGGAGAGGTCGCCACGCACGAGCTCGACGCCCATCGCGGTGAGGTCCGGGCAATCGCGACGCACGAGTGCGCGCACTCGGTCACCCCGGGTGAGCAACTGTTCGACCACCGCCCGGCCTACGAAGCCATTTCCACCCGTGACCAGCGTTCGTGCGGGCGTCATCGGACCTTCCCCGCCGCCCAGACTGCGAGCTTCTCGCGGAATATCTTGGCGTTGTGTCGCACGTCCACGGGAAACCCGGGGTGGTAGAGTATTGTGTTGATTGAGTAGGCCAGAGTGTTGCCGGCGGCCAGCTTCAGTAGCGCTGCCGTGAGCGTCTTGCGATCGCACTCGCGCGACGTTTCTTCCAACTCGATACAGATTACGGCCTTTTGCGTGCCGCGTGTTCCGAGCCCGACGAGTGCGCTGCGGTGGACGTCGGGGTGTTGATTGAAGATGGCTTCGCATCGCACGGTGTAGAGCGTTTCGTTCGCGGTGACAACGCGATGTGCTTTTCGCCCGCAAAACCATAGTCGGCTGCGTTCGTCGAAGTAACCCACGTCGCCCATACGGTGCCACAGCGTGGCACTGTCGGAGATTTTGGCGGCAGCGGTGGCTGGTGCGTCGTTGTGGTAGGTGCGGGTGACTACCGGGCCTCTTACCACGATTTCGCCGATTTTTCCGGGGGGCAGTGGTAGTTCGTCGGACCAGTTGCCGATCGGCTGATCGTCTATGGGGATGACGCGGACGTCGATTCCGGCCATGGGTCTGCCTACGCACGTTCCGCCGCCGGATGCTGTTCGCGTTTGTGTATCGGTGAGGATTTCGCGGCTGTCGATCGAGGCGACGGGGAGCGATTCGGTGGCGCCGTAGGGTGTGTGAATGAGTGCGTCGTCGGGCAGCATTGCGTGCATGCGTTCGAGTACGGCCGGTGATACTGGTGCGCCGGCGGTGATGACGCGTTTGATGGTCGGCAGGCGGATGCCATGGGCCACGCCGTAGCGACTCAGCGAATCGAGCAGTGCGGGCGAGCCAAACATTTGCGTGAGGCTGTGATCGCGAATCGGCGCGATGATCTTGCGTGGATCGACGGAGGCGGGTTTGGTGAAATCCATGTCCGGGATGACGGCTGTCATGCCGAGCGCGGCGTCGAACAAGGCGAACAGCGGGAACGTCGGCAGGTCTTTCTCCTCGTCGGAGAACCCGAAGTGTGTACGGAGGTAGCGGACTTGCGCGTCGAAGACGCCGTGCGTGTAGACAACACCCTTGGCGGGTCCGGTGCTGCCGCTGGTGAAGAGGATGGCGGCTGTCTCGTCGGCGCGGGTTGGGGTGGATTCGTAGGGCCGGTCGTGGTCGGCGCGAACGTCAGCCAGTTGCAGTCCTCCCCAAAGCCAACGCCTGCCGACCGTGATGCTGACGCGCAAATCGCGAAACGAACTCGGGGACAGCTTGCGAAAGACGTGGGCGAGCGGCACGGCGATGAAGGCTTCGGCATTCACGCGCGAGAGGCACAAGCGCATCTGTTGCTTGCCGATCCCCGGATCGATCATGACGGGGACGGCGCCGATGCGGAACAGGGCGAAGGTCAGGGCGAAGAACTCGACGCCGGGCTTTACGAAGACGACAGTTCGCGTTCCTCGCGTCACGCCGGCTGCATCCAAGCCGTGGGCGTAGCGGTCGGCTTCGCTGTTCAGCCCGTCGAACGTGATGTGCCCGTACCCCGCTTCGCGCGCGATCGGCCAAACCACTGCGTGCTTGTCGGGGAATCGCGTGGCCATGGCGCGGAGCTGATCGGCGATGTTGCACGTGTCCGCCGCTGCCTCGATAAGCCCGACGCGTTCGATCATGTGACGGTTTCCACGGAGTCGCACGCAATGGGATGTTGGGTCAGGAACGCGCGGACCAGGGGGAGGATTTCGTCGCCGGCGTCTTCCAAGACGTAGTGCCCAGCATCTGCGAAAGCATGGACCGGCGCGGCGGGGAATCGCCTTTTCCATTCGGCGAGGAAGTGCTTGTCGAAGACGAAGTCACGCTCGCCCCAGCAGATGAGCATTGGAAGTTTGTCGAGGCGGTGTAGGTTTTCATCCGTCCGGCACACAAGATCGTAGCTGGGGTCGCCGGGGCGCAGTGGGATGTCCTGAACGAATCGCAGGGTCGCGATTCGGTTGGCCCAACTGTCGTAGGGTGCAACGTAAGCGGAGCGGACGTCTTTGTGGAGCGGCTTGACGCACGCCATGCGAGTGGCTGCCCCGCTGAACGCGTTGAACCCGCGCACGAGGACGTTGGCCAGCGGGGGCACGTTTCGAATGATCCGGAGTCGCAACGGCAGTCGCTTGCTGGGCGGCAGGCCGAACGCGGCGGTGTTGAAGATGATCACGCGTTTGACGCGATCGATCATCCGCAGCGCGCAGGTCAGGCCGATCATCCCGCCCCAGTCGTGTACGCCGAAGGTGAGATTGTCGCCCAATCGCAAGTGGTCGATCAGCGATTCGAGATCGGCGACGCGTCGTTCGAGTTGATAGGTGTAGTGGTCGTCTGCTGGCTTGTCTGAAAGTCCGCAGCCGATGTGGTCCGGCGCGATGACCCTGTGTTGATTCCGAAGGCCTACGATCAGATTGCGGAAGTAAAGCGACCAAGTGGGGTTGCCGTGGACAAGAACGATGGGGTCGCCGTGCCCCTCGTCGACGTAGTGCATCCGGTGGCCGCCGACTTCGTGCCAGTGGCTTTCGAATGGGTACAGATGGCGGTGTGGTGCGATATCGAACGTCACGAGTATTGCTCTACCACTCGATTCCCAGCATGAGGCAGTTCAGCCCGCTTCCGATCCCGAGGAAACCAACGCGTTGTCCCGGTTCGAGGAATCCTCGTTCGTCTGCAATGGCGGCAGTGATGGGGATCGAGACCGTGCCGATGTTGCCCAGGTATTCAAACGTCGAGAAGTCGCGGTCCAAGGGGATTCCCAGTGCCTTTAGCACCGCGATGCGGTGGGCCGCGCCGACTTGATGGCAGATCACGCGCTCCGGACCTTGCGCCTCCCAGCCGACCTCGGGGAGAAAATCGCGATACGTCTGCGTGCCCAAGACGACCCCGTGCTCCAGCGTGCCGACCGCGTCGGTCTCCATGACGAGCGGGCCACTCGCGGGAATGCCGGTGTCTGGACCCCAGCGACTTAGGGCGTGATGCTCGGGCGCGCCACGTATGACGCCGCCGACGAGCCGGTGGCCTTTGCGACCGATCGCCCCGTCCGTCAACACAACGCCGATCGCCCCCGACCCGCCGGTCGTGGTGGCCATCGACGTTTTGAAAATCGCCATGGTGGGATCGGCGAGCATGCGGTCGATGGTCAGATCGACTATCTGTCTGGCCGATTCACAGGCCACGACAAGCCCGGCTTTGATCTGCCCGAGTTCGATTGCGTTGGCGACTTGGAACATCGCGTTCATCACGCCGAGACACGCGTTGGACACGTCGTGGATGATCGCCCGCCCACGTACGCCGAGCGCGTCGGCCACGGCGCATGCCGTGGCCGGCTCGAGGTTATCGCGACAGACCGCTCCGTAGATCAGCATGCCGATGTCGCCCGCGTCGACCTGCGCCGCTGCAAGCGCTTTGACACCCGCCTTGGCTGCACCGTCGGCCATCAAGTGATCGGCATCCCAGAATCGCCGTTCGCGAACTCCGGTCAGACTCTCGATCTGCCCTGAAGGCACGTTCAGCGACTCGTACATGGGCGACAGGCGCTCCTCGAGCGCCGCCGACGTAATCACGTTCGGTGCCAGTTCGTACCCGATCGCCCCAATATGTACGCGCGAATATCGCATACCGCATCCGTATGTTTCGTGGGTCGGTCCGACCGCCCGAGCGATCGAATCGCGCATTTGTGCGTCAACGCCACAGGGATTCCACACGCAAACCCCACGGATTGCAATCCGCAGGTCCGAGCGACGGTCAGTATCGACGAAACCCCCTGCGCATGCCATAATGGCCGCTGGCGCATCGATGGACGCCGCAGCGCATGGTCACCGAGATCGATCGGTCGCATGCGTCCGTTGTGGGTCTTTCGGGGCTTGTGTGTCTGAACGGTTCACAGTGGGATCTTTGAATGCTCCGCTTTCACGCGTTTAACAACGGTCAACCGGTGAGCGGGCTGGATCTCGCCAGTGCTCATCTGCTGGGGAGCGACAGCGTGCCCCTGCGCGCCGACATCGCGTGGAAGGGCGAATCTATCGTCTGCGACAAACGCGCTGCGGGTCCGGCTGGGCTGGCCATCCTGTGGCCCGTGGAAGGCATGGGGACGCTCCTGCTCGAAACACCAAGACTCCTCGAACGCGAGCAGCCCTACGTCGTATCGCTGGAACTGGCACGTGGCCACCTCATGCGAATCAACCACAAACGCGAGGAATGGGGCCTTCATGACGCCCCGGACATCGCCGACTTGAATGTCGACGTCACCGCTGCGACTGAGTTTCTCATCGCAGGACTCAACGCCGAATCTCCCGCCGACGCATCCGAACTCGGTGACAAAGCGCTCGCGCTGGCCGTGCGCGTCAGCGAGGATCTTACCCGTTGCCACGCGGCC
>JAJDDU010000471.1 GCA_029260155.1 Phycisphaerae bacterium
TTGCTGTGCAGGCCGACTTCTCTCCGGTCCGCGCGTGAACGGCACGATGCAGAAAGTGCAGAATTTATCGCAGCCGCGCTGAACGCGAACGTACGCCTGCATCGGTGAACCTTCGATGCAGCGGGCACGAGAGAGGTCAAGCGCCTCGACGGAATCGTACTCCACCGACCGTTCGAGTGCCGTGCTACGGCGCGACTGACTCTGCGACAATGCGATCACCCGCCGACGGGTCTCGGTCAGCTCGTCGATCATGGCGGGGATCTTGTTCAACTCGCTCGGGCCGCAGATCAGATCGATGTGCGGCATCTTCTTCAACAGTCCGGCGGGATCACGCTCAGCCATACACCCGATGATGCCGACGATCAGATTCGGTTCGCACTGCTTGCGCAGCCGAAGCGCCCCTAGGCGAGAGAGCACCTTGTCCTCGGCGTGCTCGCGAACACTGCACGTGTTGATGAGCACCACGTCGGCATCGCCTACGTCACCGGTTCGCGAATAAGAGCGCGCAGCGAGCTGCCCGACAACGAGCTCGCTGTCGAGCACGTTCATCTGGCATCCCATGGTCTCAACGTACAGTTTCTTGGTTTTCATCGCGCCCCACTGTAGATTGTCCACCTTCGCCCATTGTACGACGACGATGAACCCAAGACAATCCTGTGGGGGAAAGCGCGATTCAGGACGCAGCGTCGATCACGCGGCCGATGGCGTCGACGAACTGCCGTGCGTCGAAGGGTTTCTCGATGTATGCATCGAAACCCGCTTGGAGCATTCTCTGCCCCTCCGCCTCACTCATGCTCGCGCTCATCGCAATCAGCTTTATCGATTCGAGATCAGCATGTGCGCGAAGATCGCGGCGGAGTTGCGCCGCACAGACGTCGGGAAGGGAAACATCCACCGCGAGCACGGCCGGCTTGAGAGATTCAGCCGCCGCACCCGCTTCGAATGCTGTGTTGACCGTGGACACGACCAAGCCCTTCTCGACCACGAACGCGTCGTGATCCAGCAGTTCGCCGACCGCGGTATCAGCGTCGAGAACGAGCACGCGCATGCTGCCCGCGTCGAGCCCGTTGAGCGGCATGCCGTGGGCCTTCATGAAGCTGACGAGTTGAGCCTTGGGGATACGCCGATCACGGCTTCCGGGGATGCGGTATCCTCGAAGCTGCCCGCCGTCGAACCATTTCGACACCGTGCGCGGGGCAACGTTGCACAACCTGGCAACCTGACCGGTAGTGAGTACGTCTTTCACTTTGTGCATCACTCAGTGCCACCATGTGACACGCCAAGAACGCGGCGCATCCTAGAGATTCCGGAACGTCCGGTCACGCCTTGTGACCCCGGCATCTTTCCCCATGAGCCGTCAAAGGTATCGGCATGTGTGCCCCGGCTATTCACCCGCGCGTGACAGTGCTTTCATCACGCGTCGCTTGCCCAGCGTCCGGATCAACGACAGAGTCCCGGCATGCGCACGCCCACGTCCCATTGCGGCAGCGATTTGTCGTGTGGCGCCTCTTGACACACAGGATCATAGGACCGTGTGCGCGTCGCATCAAGTCGCGCGCATCTATTATTCCCCTTCTAAAACAGCGTACTGGGGAAACCGCCTACGTTCGGTCTCTGAATGCTCGCTAGCTGAGGGAAACGCTCGATCATGTGCGCCGGTACGTCGATCGTGTCCTGTTCGAGCATCGCGCGAAGCTGCAGTGCGTTCGCCGGACCCTGGCCGCGAAAGTGGTTGTTGCAAAACACGTAAACATCGGGGCAGGCTGAACCGACCTTTCGAATACGCGGGAGCCACTCCTGTAATTCCTCGGAGGTATAGAGGTAGTTGTATCGGTCGTGCGGCTGGACGTTCTCTGCGAACCAGGTGTCGGCGCGGCGACCGTGGAATCGGACGTAGCCGACCGGGCTGATCCCGAGCGACGTCGGCGGAGTGCAAGAGCGGAGCTGTGGCTGATCGATGTTGCACGTGCCCATGTTCATCGCGCGTAGCTCGTCGGCGGTTTCAGGGACAAGCCAGGAATCGTGGCGTAGCTCTGCAACCAGCGCGTGCACTCCAAAGTCGTCATGCAACCGACGAAGCCACGCGACAGATCGCGGCGTGCGGCGGAAAGACCACGGGAATTGCGCGAGAATGCACCCCAGTCGCGCCGCTTCGGCCACGGGCGCGATTCCGCTGAGAAATGTGTCGACGCTGCTTGAGGAATAGTCAGCGCGTTCATGCGTGAACGACTGATGCAGCTTGAAGACGAAACGAAACGCGGGCGCACCTTGCGTTCGCTTGACCCACGATGAACTCATGCGGTGTGTTATCGGCCTGTAGAAGCTGGCGTTGACCTCAACGGCATCGAAGAATCGGGCGATGTAGGCCAGCGTGTCGAACTTGCTCGCGGCACCAGGTGGGTAGACGACTCCCTTCCAGTCCGGATAGCTCCAGCCGGATGGCCCTACACGGTAGATGGGACGGGTAGTGTCAGGATGTGTCACAGCTACTCGCCGATTTGGCAGTATTACCGGACGGGCAGATCGAGGACCTGACCGATTTCCAGGGCACTGGAGTCCTCACCGATCGCGTCCTTATTGAGTTCGTAGATCTCCTCCCAGCGTGATGCATCACCCAATCGGCTCAACGCGATACGATAGAGCGTGTCGCCCACGGCGACGGTGTGCGTGCGGGAGGCTGTGGTTGTGGGCTTTTCTTCCGGGGGAGGCAGTTGGATCGGCTCGATGTCCGGCAGGTTGATCACGTCGCCGACAGCCAACGCCGTCACACCGCCGATGTGCGCATTTGCAGCGACTAGGGGTTTGAGGTACCGCGCGTCGCCGTAGTAGCGGCGTGCGAGTTCGGCCATTGTATCGCCCGGCTTTACGGTGTGTGTCTCCATACGCGGTGCATCAGGTTCCGGAGTTGGCGCCGGCGGGGCAAACGTCGCCACCGCGATCGGATTCTCTGATGGCTGTGCGGGTTGCTCTTCGACCAAAAGGTCCGAGCCGCGTTCGGTCTCGAAGAGCCCTGCGAGACCTGACGATTTGTCCTCGTTGCCGATTACGGTTGGCGGACTGGGCTTGGGGGTTTCCGGGTCGGGTGTGGCTGCCAGGGTGTCGGGCGACGGACGCTCGCTTGGCAGCGAGATTTCCCTCTCCAGCGCTTCCGGTTGCAAGAGCGCCAAGTCTGGATCCCGGTCTAGAATTGGGATGGCGGACTTGGACGCGTCCTGATCAACGAAGAACCACCCGGCGATAAGAATGACCGCGCCAGAGGCTACAAGTCCTAGCTTGACATCCGCGCGCATCGTTCCATCCTTCTTGAACTGAACGACATTCAATAATGCCGCAAGACCCTGCGGACCGCCCCGACGTTTTCCGGCCAAGTTGATGCTAGTAACACGGCGGGTCCGCGTCAAGGCAAGACCACGCTCACCCAGAAAACGAGCGGCGTCACGAGTCGAAGTCGAAGTTGTTGACGACCAGTGCGACAAGGGCGTTAACCGCTTGCGGCGCGTCAGCACCGGTAGCCTCGATTCTAAGGGTTGTCCCGCATGTCGCGCCGAGCAGCATGAGCTCCATCGCGCTCTTTCCGTTGACGATTTCGGCCGCATTTCTGTGCGATGAAACGCGTACCTCAGAAACGAATTCCTGGGCCAAGTCCACGAACTTCATCACCGGGCGCGTGTGCATTCCCTGCGGGTGC
>JAJDDU010000472.1 GCA_029260155.1 Phycisphaerae bacterium
CCCCGGACGAGCGCCGGCAGTTCCATCTGTTCTGCGACGAGGCGCACCTGTTCACCACCGACTCCCTCGAGCAGATGATCGCCGAGACCCGAAAATACGGGGTGAGCCTGACGCTCGCCCACCAGTATCAGCGCCAGTTCAACACCGAGAAAACCGATGCCCTGGGCAGCGTCGGCACGACCGTCGTGTTCACCGTCGACCGTAGGGACGCCGAGTCCTTGGCCAGGGGAATGCGCGGCAAGGTCTCTGCCGACGATATCGTCGGCCTGGATCGCTACGAGGCCATTGTGCGCTGCGGAACCGAAATCGTACGAATCGACACGCTGACACCGCCACCGGATCCCAGGAACACCTCCCGCGATCACATCATCGCCGAATCCCGACGTCGGTATTACGCCCAAGCCGACGAAGTTCGGGAAGCGATTCGGGCACGGGCAGCCGCGCCGGGAGTGGAACCCGTGCCGGTGCCTTCACGTGGTTCGGAGCACGAGACGTTCAACGCGAATGACTTCCTCCACGAAGAGTTCACATAATCTCGTCGATCCGCGTGCGTGGCTTGGCAACGTCTGCGCGCTACTAGACGATCGGCAAGTAGATGCGCGGCTCGACGCCGCGCTTGCCAGCTTCAATCTCACGGCGGTCGAACCGGTCGATCATCACACGTTTCACCAGGCCATAGGTGAGTTCGTCGCGCACATCTACCTGCACGCGCTGCGCATTCCGCACGAGTTGACGGCGGATCAGGCGCTCGCCGAGGGCATTCATCTTGTGGGGTGTCACTACCGCAGCACGGACGCCGATGGTTACGACGCGGCCCGCTGTGACGTTGACCGCTTCGGACCGCCGGCCCTGGAACAGGTTCTCTCGGTTCTCATCGACGCCATCAAGTCGCTCGAAAGGCGCAAGCATGCCACGGCCGTCCTGACTCAATGCCTGGCACCGCTCTCGTGGAAACAGCGGTGCACCCTGGCCGCGCACCTGCTCGAATCCGATGAGTTGGCTCTTCCGGCTGATGTCCGGCGCGCCGCCCCCGAACGGTTCGCGGACATGATCCCTGCGCTCATCGAGCATCACCTGGGCGTGGCCAGCGAACTGGCCCAGATAGTCTCTCCGGACCTGACCGACCACTGAAACACCGCGCGTCATTCCGCCGCTTGATCCGGTAGCGACGAAACGTCGCCGTACACACGGGCTTCGAGTGCCACGCGGCCGAAGCCCAGTGGTGGTATCAGCATGAGCACACACAGAAACACAGCCAGAAAGATCGCGATCTTCCGTGGCCTGTTTTCAGGACGCGCGGATGCCTACGGGACCTACGATCCGGAAACCGGGCGCGTCTACCAGGTCAAGGAACCGGTGACCGACGAAGTGATACTCGCTCACCTGCAGGGCCGGCGACCGTACGGCGTCTACCTGCTCGACAGAGATCGAACGCGCGCGGTCGTGGCCGACTTCGACACCGACGACGCGTGGGCGCCGATACAATTCGAGGCGGCGGCCCGACAATACGGCGTGGCCTCGTACATCGAACGCAGCAAAGCCAAGGGCTTTCACGTCTGGATCTTTTTCACCGGTGATGGCGTTCCCGCCTGGAAGGCGCGGCGCGTTGTGGGGCGGATTCTGACCGAGATCGAAAAACCCACGGTCGAGGTCTTTCCCAAACATGACGCCGTTCGCGAGGGCGTGGCGTTCGGCAACTTCATCAATGCCCCACTCTTCGGTCGCTTGGTGCCGCTACAGCGCACGGTCTTCGTGCACGCCGGCGATCCCACAACGCCCCATCGAAACCAGTGGGATGTGTTGGAGCAGGTGGTGCGTATTGAGGAGCAACTGCTGGACGAGATCATCGAGATCAACGAACTCGGTGGTCCGCTGGACGGAAACGGCGCCCACGCCAAAACCCGGCCGGCGAGAGAGCACTGCTCCCACGGACTCACTCCCTGTGCCCAGCGGATGCTCGCCGACGGCGTCACCGAGCGACAGCGCGTGTCCTGCTTTCGTTTGGCAGTGCAGCTGAAGCGTGCGGGGCTTCCCTACGCAAGCGCCGTTGCGGTTCTGAACGAGTGGTCCGTCCGCAACCGCCCGTCGGACGGCAAGCGAATCATCACCGAACGTGAAGTCGCGTCCCAGGCCGCGTGCGCGTTCGATAAGGGGTATCGAGCTTGCGGCTGTGAGGATCCCGCGATCCAGCCTTTCTGCGAAGCCTCGTGTCCTGTGGGCAAGGCAGCCGGTCGAGAGATTCCGAGGAGTAATACTCGTGACGAACAACAACATGAATGATGACTCGAACAACAGGCAAGACGTTTCAAGCTCCAACGTGCCCCCCCGCACCACGCAGTCCGATCGAGCGATGATGGACCACACCGTGCCGGCTCCGGATTGCATCTGTTGCGGAGCGACGTTTGAGGCACTTGGCCCGAGGGCTGCGTGTCCGGTGTGCGGTTACGTTCAATGCGTCAATTGCAATGGCTGATTTGCGACGAGACGCCCTTCTACTCGGCCTGCCAGCAATGCACGGCCAAGTGGTCTTGCCCGAGCGCCCTCACCGATTGTCCGAGGTGTGGAAGCAATCGTGTGTTGCACACGCGCGCCACGCCGCCATGGGTCAGCAATCAGGATAAGGAAGAACTACTCAGAAAGGGAGCACAACCATGACTCAGCAGAATCAGCGACCGATCAAGGTCTTTCGGGCCGGTGGCGTGCGCGCCTCCGTCTGGGCAAACGAGTCCCAGATCGACGGTCGATCGGTCATTCAACACAGCGTGCGGATCGAGAAGCGCTTCTTCGACCGCGAGATCAACGACTGGCGATCCACCGAGTGCTATTTCGTGAACGACCTGCCCCGGCTTCGGCTGGTGGCGGACCAGGCGTTTGCCTTCATCGCGCTTCACGAGAGCGATGGGGCAGGCGCGCCGGACGTGGCGGGTCGGACGGGAGCACCATCGTGACACTTGTCGCAACGTGCCAGTCGTCAGTCACGTTGGAACATCCGCGTGCCGCGAGTGCAGATGGAGGCCCTTCGTGACTCGCCGCAGCTCAACCCAACACGACGTCGACCATGAACCGCTGACGATCAGCCTGAGAACGCTGGCCGCTCGACTCGACGCACACCGCTCGTCGGTCCGCCGCTGGCTCGCCCGGGCCGGCGTGCGGCCGGTGTCTCTGAGCCAGGAACGCAACGGCGCAATTCGCTACCGTTGGTCCGATGTCAAGACATGGCTGGACTCTCTGGCAAGTGTCGACTGATCCGTCGGCTGCGTGTTTTCCGTTGCACAATCCTACCTGGCGATTCGCAGATCCGGGTTATCGTTTGTCGGTGGAGATTTCAGGCCAGCAAGAATGCGGTTGACGATCAGGTCTGCATCCAACGGGTCGCTCTCGCGCGGCTCGTTCGGCTCGGCGAACTCCACCACGTCGTGCATCTCCTCCGGTATCAATCGAGCGTAGTGCTTGCGGCAGATCTCCGGCGAATTGCCCATAAGCTGGGCAATTTTGTACAGCGATTCACCCTTCTGCGCCAGCTGGCTCCCAAACGTGTGACGGAAGTCCAGACACGACCAGACCAGTCCGTGCTCACGATTGATCACACGAAGGCGCTGCGACAGGTTGTCGGGATCCCAACGCACACCGCTGGGCGTGGCGAAGAACCAACGCCCGCCCACCGAGGGCGCGTAGTCCTTCAGGATTGATAGGAGTGCTGCGCTGATGGGCACGACGCGGTTGCGCCGAGTCTTGGGCTGCCAGAACTCGCCGTCGATCGTCTTGGCCTCGACCTGGATCAACCGACGTTCTAAGTCCACGTCCTTCGGCGTCAGCCAGATCGCCTCCTCGCGGCGTAACCCGGCGTAGATGTAGAGGGCAACCATGGCGCAGAGCGTTGCATCCCCCTTCAAGGTCGCCAGCTGCCGATCGATGTCTCGCCTCGTCAGGAACCGGATGACGTGTGGTGGTTCCCGTCGCCGCGGCACGACTGCCGCCGGATTGGGATGGCGGCGGTCCGAGGAGGCGTAGCCGAAGTTGCGAATCGCGTATTTGAACAGGCCGCACAGAACCTCGCGGTATCGATTCGCCGTCTTGGGGACGATTCCCTTCTCCCGGATGCGTCGGGTGATGAAGTTGTCGATCTTCGCGGTCGTCACCTCCTCCAGCAGCCTGGCCGATACGTGCGTCGATCCGTTGGCATCCGCCGCCGTCGAGCTGTTCTCATTGAGCCACTTCTTGTTGGTGTAACTGCCCGGCTGGAGGGCATCGCAAACGGGGCCAAAGAACACGCGCAGGATCGACAGGTCGGACGAGTATGACTTGCGGGTCCGCGCCGTCGACAGGAACCGGCAGTAATCCTCAAGCAGCGGAATGACCGGCGTGCGTGACGGCGCCATGAGATCGCCTCGTGCCTCCTGGCCTTCGATCTCGCGCTTGATCCGATCCGCCAGGCGCGCGTTGGTCGTGTGCAGGGATCGCCAAACCTGCCGACCGCCGGCGTAGTACTTGATCCACCAAACCTTGCCCTTGCCTCGCTGAAAGATGTGGGCCACGGCAAACTCCTTTCGCGCTCCCGGTCGCGGGTCCACGCTTGTCCCTCACCAGGAGCGGTTGAGTCGCCTACGCCGTTGCACCGTAGTAGCAGATTAGTAGCAAATCGGGCTTCGGCGCCTGTGAGCAACAAAAAAGGACAAGCGTAAGTGCTTGTCCCTAAGGAGTTTGCCAAACTAGCGGGGGCTGGACTCGAACCAGCGACCTCCGGGTTATGAGCCCGACGAGCTGCCAACTGCTCTACCCCGCACCAAGATTCGCGGTAGCTTACGCCTGCCGCTGCCGCGTGTCAAATCGGTGTCACGGGGGACTAACTATGTTCTTTGTCAATCGCGGGGGTGTCATTTTCTTAGCTTTGGCTCCATTCGCTCTTTCTGACGGGCTTGGTGGTAATGCTCGTCGTAGACGATCCGGTCGTACCAGAGACGGTAGGTGATCTTGACCCATCGCTGGGCGGTGCAGCGTAAGGCGGTGTAGTGATTGGTGCCCGCCCTGCGTTTGTCGCGGTAGTACTCTCGAGCCCAGCAGCCATCCCGCGTGATCGTGT
>JAJDDU010000473.1 GCA_029260155.1 Phycisphaerae bacterium
ACTATTACCTTTGGGCGTTGCAGCGCTTGTACGAACGGCGTGAGGACAGATTCTTCGGGAGTCTTCGGCCCGCACATCGGCTGATCATGGACTTGGACGACACCACCAACAAACCCTACGGCGAGTGGTATTCGGACGAAAATCCCCTGACGTTGCAAAAAATGATGCCCCCAGCAGGCTAGGATCGGACAATTACCGTCCAATCTCGCGACATGAAGCCGACTTTCGCCTGCTGTCGGGCACAATATGAGTGTACACCACGATTTGGCGCCGGGCAAACGCCTCTCAGAAAACCGCCCGGCCAAAAACGCCGATTCCAACCCCCAACACCGGCGCAACGTGAAAAGACGAAACGCAACAGATCACACCTGTAGTCATTACCATGCGAAGACGCTACGCGCCGAACCCAGCCACCCTGCTACGGCATCCCCGCAAACGCCCGCTGAAAGCCGCCGAAGTCACCGAAATCCACATCCCCGTCCCCATCGAAATCAAACGCCGCCAAGCACACAGCCGCGCACTCACCCGCCCCAGCCGCACAGCCCAGAAACCACCCATAGTCCGTCAGCCCAACCGCCCCGTCACCGTCGAAATCCCCCAGCCCAACGCACGCATCACCGCTACCATCCCCATCGCAATCAGCCTGCCCAGGGTTCCCCACACCCGGGCAATTGTCGCACGCGTCGATCACCCCGTCCGCATCCGAATCCTCACCCGCGATCGCAAAAACATAAGCCGACCCCGAAGAGTCCCCGTTGTCGTCATCCAACCACGCCCCCACAACAGCACGCCCCCCGTCAACCGAGACCCCATGCCCAAACTCATCCACAACCCCAGGATCGTGCGCTACGAGCTTGTCACGCTCGGCCCACAATCCGCCAACCCGCTCGAACACGTACGCCGCCCCTGCGTTCTCCCCGCCTTCATCATCAAGCCAAGCAGACACAACAGCCCACCCGCCCGAAAGCGAAACACCAAAACCAAACTGATCTCCAGCCCCCGCATCCGCCGCGCTCAGCTTCTGCACCTCGCCCCAAGTCCCCCCTGCATAGTCGAACGCATAGACCACCCCCGAATCGGCTCCGTCTTCATCGCGTCGGTGCGCCCCAACAATCAGTTGATCGCCACCCACCGAAACCGACCGCCCAAACTCATCAAAAGCAGCCCCATCCGACGCGGTCAGCTTGGCCTCCTCGGACCATTCCCCCGCACTCCGCCGATATACGTACACCGATCCCGACCGGCTGCCATCGTCGTCGTCTTCGTTGCTCCCCACACAGACGACGTTGTCGAGAACGGATACCGACACGCCGAACTGATCCCGCCCGGCGCCGTCGGACGGCGTCAACGCGCCCTCAAAGTGCCACAGGTTGGCACTCCAAAGAAACACTTCCGCAGACCCTTCAAACCCAGGAAGCAACAGCGACCCCGGACTGCCGACGACCGCCGTATCCCCATCAACCGCAACCGAGGTCCCAAAGAACCGAAACGCTGCCGCGTCATCAGCCAAGACCTTCTGCTGCTCAACCCACTGCAATCCGTCAAAGCGAAACAGATGCGCAGCCCCCGCACGATCCCCGCCGGCATCATCGCGCGGCGCGCCGACTACGATCACGTCGCCGTCGACATCGGCCGCGAAGCCAAACTCCGCCCCAGGCGCCCCCGTCAACCGCTGCTCCTGCTCCCAGACTCCCGCCACAAGCCGATAGACATACGCAGCATCGCCCCCCGGCGCACCAACCACAGCCACGTCCCCATCAATCGCCACCGCGAACCCAAACTGATCCGCCTCAGCCCCGTCCGCCGCGGTAATCTTCTCCAGCTCGCACCCATCCAAAGCCGTGGCCCGCGCGCACACCCCAACAGCGCCAACAACAAATGCGACCAGAATTCCCATCCCGCAGCGCATACACCACCCCCACCCATCGTAGCGTCGCCGGACTCGCAAATTCAATGTTTCGTCAAACACCGGGCGGGCGTGGCCATTTCTCTTGGCACCGTCCGAGTAGGGCGAGTTTCACTCGCCGCAACGGCGCAAAAAAGCGGACGGAACCCGCGCCGCGTCCGAGAATCCAATCACGAAATGTCGAGTTGCGCGATCGCGGCGTCTGCGGCGTGGTCTATCAAGGTCGCGATCGTCATCGGGCCGACGCCGCCCGGAACCGGCGTGATCAGCGACGCACGCTCTATGGCCGCGTCGAAGTCAACGTCGCCGACGTTGCCTTCGTTGTAACCGGCGTCAATTACAATGGCGCCGGGCTTGATCCACCCGCCCTGCACGAACCGAGGGCGCCCAACCGCCGCGATCAGCACATCGGACCCGGCCACGATCTCCGCCAGATTCCGCGTACGGGAGTGACACAACGTGACAGTCGCGTGTCGATTGATCAGCATCGAAGCCATAGGCCGACCCAGAATCGGACTGCGCCCCAGAACAGCAGCATGTGCGCCGTCCAACACTACTGCGTATTCGTCAAGAAGCCGAACGATCCCCGCCGGCGTACACGGAACGTACGCGGGCATACCGAGGACCACGCGACCCATCGCCGCGGAGGACACCCCGTCGACATCCTTCGCGAGCGGAATAGCCTCGAACGCAGCCCGCCGGTCAATCGGCGCCGGCACCGGATGCTGCACCAGGATGCCGCAGACCGCGTCGTCCGCAGCCAGAATCTCGATCTCCCCCACGATCTGCTCCGTCGTCGTCCCCTGCGGCATGTCGATCACCAGCGACTTCATGCCCACGTCGTCGCAACGTTTACGCTTCATACGCACATACGCCGCGGAGGCTGGGTCGTCGCCCACCAGCACGGTCGCAAGCACAGGCGCTACGCCCGTAGCAGCCCGTACCTTCTCAACCTTCGCTCGCGCTCCCTCCAGCACGCGCCGCGCGAGCGCCGTACCCCTCATCAGCTTGTCCGCAGGCCATTCACCGTTCATGGGTCGCAGGATACGAACATCCGCTCCGCCTGTCACCCTATGTCGCTCAGCTTCGCGTCCCCTTATCCTTGGCGTCATGAAACTCGTAGACCCAACCGAACCGGACCTCAGCGTACTCATCGACAAGACCATCGCCGTCATCGGCTACGGCAATCAGGGGCACGCCCATGCACTCAACCTCCGCGACTC
This sequence comes from Phycisphaerae bacterium, assembly GCA_029260155.1. Taxonomy (GTDB): domain Bacteria; phylum Planctomycetota; class Phycisphaerae; order UBA1845; family UBA1845; genus OFTM285. The sequence goes on from JAJDDU010000473.1 coordinate 3,130, forward strand.
GCGACTCAACGTGCGCGTCGCCCAACGCCCCGGCAGCGCCAATCATCGGCGCGCGCAAGCCGACGGGTTCACACCCGTCACCGCCGCCGAGGCCACACAGTCAGCCGACTTACTCATCCTGACCCTGCCGGACGAGTCCGCAGCCGATGTCTACGCAGAGGAGATCGCGCCCCACCTGCGCACCGGCCAGACGCTGGGCTTCGTCCACGGGTTCAACATCCGCTTCGGCTTCATCGATCCGCCCGACGGAGTCGATTGCGTCATGATCGCCCCCAAGGGCCCTGGCACACTCTTGCGATCGCTCTACACCGAAGGCAAAGGCCTGCCATCGCTCCTAGCCATCGAACGCGACCACTCGGGCAGCGCCCGTGCGACCGCGCTGGCATGGGCGGCTGGTATCGGCGCGACCCGCGCCGCAGTCATCGAGACGACGTTCGCCGCCGAGACCGAAGCCGACCTCTTTGGCGAACAGGTCGTCCTTTGCGGAGGCGTCACCTCGCTCATGAAGGCCGCCTTCGAGACCTTGGTGGACGCGGGCTTTGAGCCGGAGCTGGCTTACATCGAGTGCATTCACGAGCTGAAACAGGTTGTCGATCTTGTCTACACGCAGGGCATCAGCTCCATGCGCGAGCGCATCTCGAACACCGCAGCCTACGGCGACGTTACCCGAGGCCCCCGCCTCGTAAGTGCCACAACGCGACACTGCATGCGAACGATCCTCGATGAAATTAGGTCGGGCGCGTTCGCCAAGGAGTGGATCGCCGAGCACCGCAGCGGCGGCGCCCAATACAATCACCTGCTCCAACGAGACACCTTTCACCCCCTCGAACGCGCCGGCCACTCCGTCCGCAAGCTAATGCCCTGGCTCGAAAGCTGATTTCGTATGAAAGAAACCCAATGAACATCCTAATGCGAGCAGTGTGGTTTTCGTTGTCGCTCCTGAGTGCGCAGGGATTCAGTGATGACACCCGGATCGAAGAGGCTCTTACCGTCTGGGAGACGCCGGGCGACAGGCTCACGGACTCCGAGTTGAGAACTCTGGCAGAGGTGGTGCGCACCAACACACGCCCAAACGACACGTCGGTCGGTCGCCGCTTGGTCAGAATCGTCCGAGACGATCGCCTGGAGTTCTCCGCTCGGGCGCAGGCATTCATCGTGGCATGTCACGTCGCGAATGAGGCGGATGTGCGTTCCGCCCTGGGGGCGATGACTGCCCACTTGAAGTCTCTTCGTCAGGTGATCGTCTCCGAGGCTTCCATACGACTCGGGGTAGACATTGGGGTGCTGTTCCGCGCAGTTGGGAACACCCAAAGAGCGCATTCGAGAAGCGATCATCAAGCACGGTTCTGTCGCCAATAAGACGCAGAAAGAAATCGATATGACCCAACTGAAATGGTACGGAATCAAGTGGGGAATTCTGAAACAGTCTGACTTGCCGGACGTGGAGACCGTTGAGTATCTGATGGACGCACCTTGATCCGGGGATGGTGTACCAACCGGTGAAGGCCGAGGCTCGCTCAACTACCGCGCGTTTTTTGGGCGAGTTTCATACGGGATTCCGAGGACGTCGGTGGACTGGTCGGCTGCGCATGCGAGTGCTCGCCGCGCCTTGACGCGCCCAGGCAGGACCGCGTTGAGGTTCACTCTGCGTAGGGGCTTTCGGAAAATGGGCGGGCGAATCGCTCTTCTCCGAAGAGCACGACAAGCACGGTCTTGGCGAGGATTCCGAGGTCCATCAGCAGCCCGTGGTGACGTGCGTAGTACACGTCGTATCGAATGCGTTCGTCCCAGGAGATACTTGCGTTGCCGTTGACCTGGGCGAGGCCCGTCAGCCCGGGGCGTACGAGGAGTCTTTGTTTCTTGAATGCGTCGTACTTGGCTGTTTGCTCGGGTAGGGTCGGTCGTGGACCCAGCAAAGCCATGTCCCCTCTTACGACGTTCAGGATTTGTGGCAACTCGTCGATCTTGAAGCGGCGAAGAAGTCGACCGACCGGCGTGATGCCCGGGTGATCGAGGGGGACGATCTCGTTGGGGTCGTGGGTGCGGCCAGCTGCCATGGTGCGAAGCTTGTAGGGGCGAAACGGACGGCCGTTCATGCCGGTTCGCACCTGCATGTAGAACACCGGACCCGGGCTTGCTGCTTTCATGGCGGCGATGGCGAGCAGGAGGAGCGGGCTCACGACGATCAACCCGACCAGGCTGAGTGCGAGATCCACGGCGCGTTTGCCGGCGCGGGCCCAGAGCGTGTTCGAGACGATACCGTCGGTGGACTGTTGCATCAGAATTCGTTGCGCGGCTTCTTCGTTGTGATGTAGTCTTTTCGCGCCGCGGCGTACTGCTCGGGAGTTAGGTCTTCCTTTGTGAAGTGGTCGGGGTCGTCTGCGATGCGCACGAGAAATGGGATGCACCATCCGCATCCAGTGCCGGCGCCCAAGCAGTTGGACATTTGGCTGTGACGCTGGGGCTTCGTTCGGCGGGAGAAGTTCACCAACTTGCGCAGCGAGATGTGGTAGCAGTAACAGAGTTCGTCGTCAGGTTGCATGGTGGGGGATTGTAGCGTGACGATGCGCAGCCGTCTTGTGGTGTGGAGGGACAGAGGCACGGAGGGGCAAGGGGATAGGCGAGCGGTCGCGTTCGAAATGGGAATGCAAGATCGGTTCGTTTCGATAGCGTGCTGTTCTGCTTGCGCGACAAATCAGCGTTCTTGGGCCCACAATCGCGGTTTCTACCGATTCGACGCCCGGTGGATTACCTGCTCAGCCACTCGCGCAGGACGGTGAAGAACTTGTCTCGGACCGCGCGTTCCAGCCAGGGGTAGTGGCCACAGTCGTTCCATTCGTGGTATTCCAACTGGGGGAGATGGGGCGTGAGACTGTCGCGGATCATCCGGCCGGGGTGGGGGTCGGCTGTGCCGTGTAGCATGAGGACCGGCGCGGTGATGGCTGCGAATGCCGCGGGGTAGACGCCCTCGGTCTGCAGGCGAATCATGTCGTGCCATGTCTCGCGGTGAGCACGGGCGTCCAATTCCTCGGATTCCAGGTCGGTCGTGATCAGGTCGTGGGAGTATATCGGCAGTACTAAGTCGCCCAGGGCGCGCAGGCGTTCGTTGGGATCGGGAACCTCGTCCGTCAATCGCCCGATACGTCGCCGCAGGACGTCGTCCGTGTGCGCTTGTATGCTCGCATGCATGCGAGCGCGGGCAGCTTTGTCAAACGTACCACAGCCGATGAGGACAAGCGGTCCCGCGCCGTCAGGGTGGGCGGCAGCGTAAGCCAAAGCGAGCATGGCGCCCCAGGAGGATCCGACCAGCGCGGGGGGTGAGTGGCTGAATTGCGATTCGATCAACTCGTGGAGATCGGCGACGTGGCGGCCGACGGTGAGCCGTTCAGCGCCGCTGCCGCGCTGGAACGGCTCGAAAACCCGGAAGGAATCCGCAAGCCCGCGGGCGATGGGTGCCATGTTCCCGGCCGCGCCCGGCCCGCCGTGCAGGACGATGACGGTGGGACCGGAATCTCCGTATGTTCGGATTCGCATGGTTTCCCTTTGTGGCACCGGTTTTCAACCGGTGCCATACTTTCGCGATCTACATTCCGAACAGAGCCTGGAAAGCGCCGAAGTCGCGCATATCGAGATCGCCGTCGATATCGACGTCGAACACCGCGCAGCCCGGCGCGATGTCGTCACCGGAATCGCCTTGGCAGGCCACGAGGCTCGTGAAATCGAACAGGTCCACGTCTTCGTCGCCGTCGTAATCACCCGGCCCGCCTTGCTTGACGATCTGGACGGTGTTCGACACAAAACCGTTCAACCGCACGTTGCGGAGTGTCAGGACGTTGGCATCGACGGTGAGCAAACACGAGCCGTTGACAGTCTCGCTGAAGAACATGAGCGGGTGATCCCCAGCACCGCCCACGCCGGCACCCCCGTGACCTGCGACCACATAGACAGCCCCCCGGTTTGCATCAATACCGGCTGGCTTGTGGTAGGCACCGCCTCCTGTGGGAATGCCATCTCCCCCGTCGACAATGTGGCCTGGGGCGGTGGTCGGAGTATCGTAGCCACCGTCGACGAGAAACGACCGTTCGTAAATGTGCGAGTGCCCACCGAGGATCAGGTCGACACCGGCCGCCTCAAGGATGGGAAGGACGTTCTCGCGCATGTCGCGCATGCGCCCGCCGGAGTCGCCGACGTTGTCGGAGTCGTGCGTGCCCTTCGTATACGGCGGATGATGCCAGAATGCGATGAGCCACTCCTGATCGGTTGCCTGCAAGTCCTCGGTCAGCCAAGTCAGCATAGCCGATCCGGGAGACCGGTCTGTGTCGTGAGAGTCGAGACAGACGAAATGCACGTTGGCATAGTCGAAGGAGTAGTAGGCTTCAGTGCCGGAAGGAAGACCGCCCGCTTCAGCCGCTGTGGGCAGAACGTAGCTGTCGTAGTACGGTCCGGACTGCGCCCCCGAGTCGGAAGAGGCCCCTTCGTGGTTGCCGATGGCCGGCCAAACGACGGTGTGATTGAGAATATCGGCGTAGGGAGCGAAGAAGTTGTCGGTGAACTGGCTGTCGGAACCGACGGTGTAGGCCATGTCGCCGACGTGGATGAAGATGTCCGGCGGCGTCACGCCGGTCTCGCCGAGCATCGCGTCGCGCACCATCACCTGAGCAGCGCCGCCAGTGCCGGAATCTCCCACAACCCACGTGGTAAACGCGGCGTGCGTTCCGGGTGTCGCAGGTGTGACGAAGTAATGACCGTCGTCGCCCCCTGCGAGAGGTACAGTCAGCGTGCCCACGTCATAGAAATACTGCGTGGACGGTGTCAGCCCGGTGAGCGTGATGACATGGTCTGTCACCAGGGACGGATCGGCCGACTCCTGCGACAGGTTTAGCGGGTCGGATCCGAATCGCACGCGGCTTCCAGAGGAAATGTCCGTTCGCCATACGATGGTCGTGGTCGTCGACGTGCCCTGCTGGAGGTAGGGCTTGCGGAACAGCAGCGCCGCCGGTTCGCCCTCGTTGATGACGACGGTCAGCTTGGGACGCAGAGCTGTGTTCGACACGTATTCGCTCGAACGGAACTCGACGCCGTCCGCGCCGGTTGGAAGCACGATCCAGCCCTTGTTGCCGGCGGGGTCGTCGACCCAACGGGCGAGGCTCGCGGTGACGCCGATAGCGTGGGTTGCGATGTTGCCCGGCGCCTGCGTAACGACGGGGCCGAGATCTTCAGCCTGAACGCCGGGATCAGCGCCGAACGTGTTGAATGTCGTCGACACGTCCCAATCCGCTGAAGCATCGTACACGCCGCCCGTATCGCCACCGTTGTTGACGGTGTAGGTGAGCGTGGCCGACGTGATCTGTGATCCGATCGGAATCTGGTCGACTCCGACGCCGAAGATGCTGTCGAATCGAATGAGCGCGTAGTTGGCCGATCCCGATCCGGGCGGGTCGTCGGTGTCCCACTCAGCGACCAACAACCCGCCTTGCGGGATCGCCGGCGCGCTCTGTTTCAGGAACGTGTCCACCGCGCCCAAGTAGCCGTTGAGACCCTGCTGGAACGTGAGCGTGGCGCCGTTCAGTATCGACGAGCAGCCGAGGGCGATCACTGCGGCGTGACGCAACGATGCGCGAATCATCGGCCACCTCCCGCCGAACTCCGCCGCCGATGTTCCACTTCATTCAGCAGCGACCGTGCCGCGCCGAAGCGCGGCGATTTCTCGATGGCTTCGACCAAGTCGAGACCGGCTTGTTCAAGTCGGCCCATGGCCACGCAAACGCGCGCGCGAGCGACAAGATTGATCGCCGTGCGACGACGCGCAAGAACACGCTCAGCTTCGGCGAGCGCGCGCTGCCGCTCAGCTCGCGCGTCATCGGCACGCCCTGCCGCCTCCAGCACGTCGGCCCGGCGCAGATACCATTGCGTCTTCACCCGCGATTGTGCCGTGACCTCCTCGATAAGCGAAAGAGCATCATCGTATCGCGTTCGGGCAATCTGCACGCGGATCAGCGCGAGTCGCAGCGCGACCGAGCCCCCACTGCGATCCAACCCGTCGCGATACCCGGACGCTGCTTCGTCCAGTCGGCCGAGACGTTCCTGAAGAATCCCTCTCGCAAGATACTGATCGAGATCGCCGCTACGATCGATCGCGACGGAGTAATCGTCGATTGCGGACTCCGCGCGGTTGTCGTGCGACCGAATACGAGCCCGTTCAGCGTACGCGTCGCTCGCGCGGCCGCCGCGCTGAATGTAGCGAGTCAGTTGCACCTCGCCCTCTGCGTCTCGCCCCATCGCGGAAAGCGTTAGCCCGAGTTCGAGCGCGATGACGTCGTTGTCGGAGTCGAGGACTCGGGCGCGTTCGAGATCGGTGTGTGATGCCGACGCGTTGTCGTCGAGGCGGTATAGGCGGCCGCGCTCGATGAGCGATTCGACGCGGTCCGGCGCGCGATCAAGCTGCCGGGTAACGGTTTCAATCTCGTGATGCAATCCGGGGTGGGCGCTCGTCCGCCCGGCGACTGTACCGACGGCAATGACCAGTACCACCGCAGTCTGTGAAAATCTCCGCTTCATCATCCCTCCCCTCCCATCACTGTGTCCGGTTGCAGGGCCAGTGCCGTGCTGCTCGACGATTGGGTGGCCCATCGTCATGGCGCCCTAACGCATGCGGGCCAATTCTGCCTCTGCTGCAATGAACCCGAACGCCGGCCAATAGGCACCCGCGACGACGCGCTCGTAGACAATCATAGCCTTGTCCCTCGCGTCCTTCACAAGATACTGCGTTCCCAGCCCATAACCAAGTGTGGCAACGTCGAGGTCGGCAGCGTTGTCGATGTCGAACAGTTCGACATCCGATAACGCTCCCTTGTACATCATAAGGCGCCGATGGTAGGCGCGGTTTTCGATGATGTCCATGTCGGCGTGAATACTGTTGAGCAAGGCCTCCGCTTCGCTGTCCCGGCCGAGGCGCCTGAGCGCCATGTACATCCAGTCGGTGGTCGCGACGAGGTTGTCGTCATAGCGCGTGGCGTACTTCATGGTCTCGCGATACGCGGCGAGCGCGCCTTCAAAATCGCCCTTGAGGTAGCGTGCCAGACCGAGGTGATACCACACGTTGAACGCGGTCGTCGTCAGCGGGATGTTGCGTGCATTGGGCATGCCGTCGGGCTCGATGTGATCCGGCTGACCG